>CBIMJO010000826.1:0-5141 GCA_966244135.1 uncultured Actinocrispum sp.
GCTCTACTGGCTTTAATAGTTCGACACACTGTTGAGTTCTCAAACAACACACGCAACACCTGTCAGACTGCAAGAGCCATCGAGGGGCTTGTACTGCTAGGTTTTTGGCCTTCGCTCGTCCCCCGGTTTCCGGGGCCCGTTTCGCTCTGGCCTGGATAAAGTTACACGCCCCCGAACGGGCCGTTTCAGGGGGGTCCCCTTAACTGCGTCTTCGCAGGTCAGAGGGCCCGTAGCTCCTCCACGACCTCGGAGACCGAACGCTTGGCGTCGCCGAAGAGCATCGCCGTCTTCGGGTCGTAGTAGAGCTCGTTGTCGACTCCGGCGAACCCGGGACTCATCGAACGCTTCAGGACGATGACCGACCTGCTCTCGTTCACGTTGAGGATCGGCATGCCGTAGATGGGCGAGCTCGGGTCGGTGTGCGCCGCGGGGTTGGTGACGTCGTTGGCGCCGATCACCAGGGCGACGTCGGTCCGGGCGAACTCCCCGTTGATCTCGTCCATCTCCTTGAGCTGCTCGTAGGGCACGTCGGCCTCGGCGAGCAGCACGTTCATGTGCCCAGGCATCCGGCCGGCGACCGGGTGGATCGCGTAGTAGACCGTCACGCCTTTGGCCTCCAGCTCCTTGGCCATCTCGCGGACGGCGTGCTGGGCCTGGGCGACCGCCATGCCGTAACCGGGCACGACGACGACCTGGCGGGCGTAGCTCATCTGGATGGCCGCGTCCGCGGCCGACGTGCGGCGCACCGTCTTGTCGACCGGCCCGCCCTTGGCCGGCGCGGACCCGTCCCCGCCGAAACCACCGGCGACGATGGCCGGGATCGAGCGGTTCATCGCCTTGGCCATCAGGTTGGTCAGGATCGAACCGGACGCGCCGACGATCATCCCGGCCACGATCAGCGCCGTGTTGTCGAGCGCGATACCGGTGGCCGCGGCACTCAATCCGGTGAACGCGTTCAGCAAGGAGATGACGACCGGCATGTCCGCACCGCCGATGGGCAGGACAACCGCCACGCCGAGCAGTGCCGAGGCCACCAAAAGGCCGATCATCAACCACTCGGATGTGCCACCCGCGACGATGGCGACTCCGCAGGCGACCGCGATCAACAGCAGCAGGAGGTTCAACGGCTGCTGGAACCTGCCGACGGTCAGCGGGCGGCCGGGCAGGATCTCCTGGAGCTTGCCGAACGCCACGTTCGAGCCCCAAAAGGACACCGACCCGACCAGCGCGGCGAACAGCGTCGCGATCGACACGTACACCGGCGCACCAGTGAAACCGTTGCTCTGCCGGAACTCAACCCACGCGACCAGCGCGACGGCGCCACCGCCGACCCCGTTGAACAGAGCCACCATCTGCGGCATGGCGGTCATCTTCACCTTGCGCGCGGCCGGAACCCCGACCGCGCTGCCCAGCGCGAGGCCGAGCAGGATGAGCCACCAGTTGCCCATCCCCTTGGTCAAAGCCGTTGCCAGCACGGCGATCGCCATACCGACGGCCGCGATCATGTTGCCGCGCACGGCGGTTCGCGGACCAGTGAGGCCCATCAGGCCGTAGATGAACAACCCGAACGCGATGATGTACAGACACTGGATCGTCGCCGGATCCTGGAGCCAGCTCATTTCTCCGGCTCCTTGTCAACGCTCGACCGTGCAAGCAGGTCTTCGGGCCGAGTCTTGAACATCGCGAGCATCCGGTCAGTGACCAGGAATCCGCCGACCACGTTGATCGTGCCGAACGCGATGGCGATGACGAGCAGGATGGAATCCAGCGTGCCGGTGGCGCCCAGGCCGAGAACCAGCAGTGCGCCGAGCAGGACGATGCCGTGGATCGCGTTCGTGCCGGACATCAGGGGTGTGTGCAGGGTGTTGGGCACCTTGGAGATCACCGCGAAGCCGACGAAGCCCGCGAGCACCAGGATGGCCAGGTTCTCGACCAGCATCAGGAGTCCTTCCTGGTGACGCACGCGGACGCGATGATCTCGTCGTCGAAGTCCAGGGTCAGCTGCCCGTCGGTGACCAGCAGGTCGAGCAGGGCCTGCACGTTGCGCGCGTACAGCTCGCTGGCGTGCTCGGGCATGCTCGCCGGCAGGTTCAGCGGCGCGACGATGGTGACGTCGTGCCGGACCACGACCTCGCCGGGCGCGCTCAGCTCGCAGTTGCCACCGGACTCCCCCGCCAGGTCGACGATCACGCTGCCCGCGCGCATCGCGGTGACCGCGTCGGCCGTGACCAGGGTCGGTGCCTTGCGGCCGGGTACCTGCGCGGTGGTGATGACGACGTCGTAGCCGATCACCGCTTCGTTGAGTTTCTTCAGCTGTTCGGCGCGTTCGTCGTCGGTCAGTGCTCGCGCATAGCCACCCTCGCCGGTGGCGACGATCCCCACATCGAGCCACTTGGCGCCGACAGATCGAACCTGTTCGGCGACTTCCGGTCGCACGTCGTAACCGGTGGTCTGCGCGCCCAGCCGCCGGGCCGTCGCCAGCGCCTGCAGCCCCGCGACACCCGCGCCCATGACGAGGACCTTCGCCGGCGGGACCGTGCCCGCGGCGGTCGTCAGCATCGGGTAGAACCGCGTAAGGTGTTGAGCCCCAAGCAAAGCGGCCAGGTATCCGGCGACGCTGCTCTGCGAGGACAAGGCATCCATCGACTGTGCGCGGGAGATCCGGGGGATCGCCTCCATGGCGAAGGCGTACACATCCGCTGTCGCGAGCGCCTCGACGTCCTTGCCCAGGAAGCCGATCAGGACGCTGCCGGGTTTCAGCCGGTGGATCTCTTCCGCTGTCGGCGCGGCCACTTTGACCACGATCTCGCAGGCCCACGGGTCACCAAGGGTCGCCCCGGCCTCCTCGTAGAGCCAGTCGGACATCAACGCGCCATTACCCGCACCGGGCTCCACCACCACGTTCAGCCCCGACGACCGCAAGCGCCCAACGACCTTGGGCACGAGTGCGACCCGCCGTTCTCCCGGTGCTGACTCGCGTGGCACACCGACCGCGATGCTCTGGGTATCCGCCATTGGAGACCCTCCTGCCGCAAACAGAACGTCCGTCTTAGTTGTACCACCGCCGTCCACCGGGCGAACCCTGCGAACGGCGGGCGTGTCGGCCGATCCTGCGCGCGAACCTCATCCCCCGCCGGCCTGGCGCCACTGTACTCACCGAAGGCCCTGTTCGAGCGCGTCAAATGCCGCGTTTCCTTGCGCTACAAGATCTTGAGCGAGGCCGGGGTCGCGGCGGCCGGCCAGGACCTGGCTGTGCAGGTACTTGAGCATCGCGTGCTGGACGCCGACCAGGGCGTTGGCGCGCACCCACGGTTCGATGTCGCCCGCGGCCGCGTCGATCTCCTTGGCGATCAAGGTGGCCAGGCGTCCGGCGCGGCGGTCGTTCAGCTCGCGTTCGCGCGCCTGCAGCACGGGACTTCCCGCGGTGATCCGGGCCGCGATCGCGATGCGGTCGAGGGCGTCGGGGTCGTGACTGGCGAGCAGCCCGCGGGGGTGGGCCACCAGGTCGCGGAACGCGGCCAGGACCGAGACGCCCCGCGGGCGTTCGGCCACAGTGGCGATCAGCTCCTCCTCGAACGCCTCGAGTCCACTGTAGACAAGCGCCTCCTTGGTGCCGAAGTAGTTGAAGACGGTGGCCACCGAGACACCGGCGGCCCGCGCCACGTCGGACACCGGCACCTGCTCGAAGCCACGCTCGGCGAACAGGCCGACCGCCGCCTCGGCGATCTGCCTCCTGGTCTCCCGCTTCTTGCGCTCGCGCAGGCCCTCTTCGATCACGGGCGGAGCATAGCACTTGATTTAGAGTGGATCTAAATTTAGAGTGACACTAAGTTTGTCGGACGAGGAGGTACCCATGACGACCGAGCAGCAGATCCTGGAGCGGGGCAAGCAGTGGGCGGACGCCGAGGTCCGCGGCGACGTGGCCGCGCTCGACACGTTGACCACCGACGACTTCACCCTGGTCGGGCCGCTGGGGTTCGTGCTGGACAAACAGCAGTGGCTGGCGCGCTACCCCAGCGGCGGGCTCGTGACACAGCGCCTGGACTGGACCGACGTGCAGGTCCGCTCGTACGGCACGACCGCGGTCAGCGTCGGCGTGCACACCCAGGAGGCGAAGTTCCAGGGCAACCCCGCTGACGGACGGTTCCGGGTAACACACATCTGGGTGAAAGACGGGGAGCAGTGGCGGCTCGCCGGGCAGCACCTCTCCCCGATCGGGGCGATGCCGTTCGAGGTGAAGCGATGAAGGTCAGCATCACGATCACCAACTACTCCTGGCCGGGGTCACCGGCGAAGGAGCTGAGCCGGATCGCGCAGGTCGCGGACTCGGTGGGCATCGACACCGTGTGGGTCGCCGACCACCTGCTGCAGGTCGACCCGTTCGCCGACCCCTCGCACACCGAGCACCTCGAGGCCATGACCACACTGGGTTACCTGGCGGCTCGCACCGATCGTGTACATCTCGGCACGATGGTGGCCGGAGTGACGTTCCGGCCACCCGCGATGCTGATCAAGTCGGTGAGCACGCTGGCCGCGCTCACCGGCGGGCGGGCCTGGTTCGGCGTGGGCACCGGGCACCAGGAGGACGAGGCCCGGTATATGGGTCTGCCGTTTCCGCCTGTGGCGCAACGGTTCGAGCAGCTGGAGGAGACACTTCAGCTCGCGCACCAGATGTGGGCCGGTGACTCGTCTCCGTTCTCGGGCAAGCACTTCCAGCTCACGCGGCCGGTGGACAGCCCGCTGCCGGCCACGCGGCCCCGGATCCTGGTGGGCGGCATGGGTGAGCGGAAGACGTTGCGGTTCGTGGCGCAGTATGCCGACGCCTGCAACCTCTTCGACATCCCGGACGGCGGGAAGACCGTGCGGCACAAGCTTTCCGTGCTCGCCGCGCATTGTGCGGACGTTGGGCGGGACTACGACTCGATCGAGAAGACCATTGGGACCAGGCTCGGTCGTGGTGAGACCGCTGGGGAGTTCGCTGCACGGTGTGAGGGTTTCGCCGACCTGGGTTTCGACCACGTTGGCGTGATCACCCACGGGCCTTGGACCGAAGATGCCGTCAAAACTGTTGCGCCGCAATAGAGACACCCCCGCCCTCCTCGGGGGGCCCCCCTGCGGCCAGTCTATCGGGGACGAGGGGT
>CBIMJO010000827.1:0-5138 GCA_966244135.1 uncultured Actinocrispum sp.
AGACACCAGATGGGATGGTTGCTGGACGGTCTGTCTAACGCCATGCCGCTGTCCTACGCCGTCGACGCGCTCACCCAGGTCACCCGTTCGGCCACAGTGGACGGAACGTTGGTGCGCAACATGCTCGTCGTCGCCGCGTGCGCGGTGCTCGCGCTGGTGCTCGGCGCCGCGACCCTGCGGCGCCGGACACCGTGACCACCTCCGTGGTTCACCCGCGCAGCCGGACGGGCTGGTCGGTGGTCGCCTCGATGTCGCTCGCAGCCGCGTCAAGCAGCTTGTGCGCGAGTTCGGACAGCGCACGCGACACGGCCAGTTCGTCGCCGATCTCCGGCACGTTCACGTCGGCCGGGTTGCACCGGGCGAACCCGACTCCGACCAGTTCGGTGCGATCCCTGGTGTGCAGCCGGGCCTTGGCCCGGGTGCGCTGCTCGTGTTCGTCGATGAACACTTCGACGTTCCAGCGCTTGGCTTCCGTCATGGTTCGCCTCCTGTAGGTGATGACCCGACGGTCGCGCGGGAGCAGGAGCCGGACCAGTGGCGTGGTACCCAGCGGCGCCGGGACCATCGGCCCTGACGGCGGGCCCCGCGGGCGGGTTGGCTTGACCCGAGGAATCGACGTCCGATGGGAGGACACGATGAAGGTCGATGAGCTGATCGCCAAAGCGAAGGACTCACTCGACGTCAAGATGGTCTACGCCGAGCCCTACGAGCGGGACGGGGTCACCGTCATCGCGGCGGCGAGCGTCGCCGGGGGCGGCGGTGGCGGCACCGGTCACGATGCCAAAGGCCAGGAGGGCGAAGGCGGCGGCTTCGGGCTGACGGCCAAACCTGCCGGTGCGTACATCCTCAAGGATGGAAAGGTCCGGTGGGAACCGGCCGTGGACGTCAACCGGGTGCTGGCCACAGTCGGTGGCGTCGTGGTCGCCGCGCTGTACGTGGCGGCCCGGATCGCCAAGATCCACGCCAAGACGGCCATGCGCGCTGATTCCGGCGACATCCAGTGAACCCGGCCGGACCGACGATCCGGCCGATGAGAGTGCTGCGGCTGCTGGGATTCGCGCGCGGCCCACTCCAGCGGCGATCCGACCGCGCCCAGAAGACGCTGTTCGCGGCGGCTGTCCTGATGGCCGGCCTGGCGGTCCCGGTCGCCGCGGACGTCGCCGCCCCGTCCACCACCACTCAGCAGACCTACGCGGTGCTGGCAGCGGATGTGCAAGCGCCGGTCTCGTACGGCGAGTACGGCACGACCGGCACCACCAAGGCGAAGGCGACCTGGCAGGCTCCCGACGGCAGTCCCCGCTCCGGTGAGGTCGAGATCAGCGGCGGTGGTTCGGCCGGTCAACGTGTCCCGATCTGGACGGACGCCGGTGGCACGCCGCTCGACGACTCGGATCGATCGATGCAGTGGTTCGGGTGGGTGCTCAGGCCGCTGCTGGCCGTGCTGGCGTGGCTGGCCGGCGTGCTGGCCTTCTACCTGCTCACCGCGTGGGTGCTGGCGCAACGCCGGATCGCGTCCTGGGACAAGGAATGGGAGCGCGCCGACCAAGCCTGGCGGCAGACCGGATGACCCACGCCCACCAGGACACGGTGCCCACTGAGGTCGCGAGAGATGCTGCCGTTGCCCGCTTGGGGTGAGCTGGATGCCCCGGTGCGCGGAGTGATGCAGGGTTACTGGCGTGCGCAGGAACTGCGGCTCCAGAGGACGGGATGACCGGCAACGCTCGGTTCGCCTCCGTTGCCATGAGGTTCTGTCCTTGAATTGTCAGGAACAGTCATGGGCGTGCTGCGGGCCGTACTTGCGCGGCGCCACATGCATGTCTGTGGTCACTGGGCTGTGAGGACGGTCAGCAGGGCGACTCCCGAGGTGGTCAGCACGGCGGGGGCGCGCATGCCGGCCTTCGCGGGCCGGACCAGGTTGGCGCGCACCAGCTCGATGGTGGCGGTGTGGTCGCACCAGCGGCCGTCGACGGCCAGGTTTGGCAGTGCGCCGCCGACGAGTTCGCCGCGGCCCTCGGAAACGGCCTGCAGCATGGACCTGTGCCTGGAGGTGTACCCGGTTGTCAGCATCACGACCATCTCCTTGTCTCTCAAGACGATCGTGCTCCGTGGCGGTGGTCACAGGGCAGGGACCAAATGCCTCGGGCCGCGGTCGAACGGTTCCCCTTCGGCGGCCGGAACGGGGGTCTTTAGGCCCCAATGAACCCGTGGTTCACGGCCCGATCAGGCCGTAGCCGCCGTCGGCGCGACGGTAGGCCACGCGGCCCCGGCCAGTGTCGCGGTCCTGGTAGAACACGAACGGCTGCCGGGTCCGGCCGAGGCTGAGGATCGCCTCGGCGTCGTTCATGGCCGGCGGCGGCGTGGGTTCCAGCTCGACGTCGGGGCCGCACGGTCCCAGTGCGCCGGAACGCGGTGAGAGCTGGGTGAGCCGGTACCCACCGTCCGGCTGGCGCGCGAGCACACTGTCCTGGTGCGAGGCCGCCTCGGTGAACAGGCCGATCTCGTAGTCCAGCTCGGACATCTGGCTGACCGCCGCCACCGGGCTGGCCGGACTGGCCAGGCCGGTGTGGGAGCGCCGGACCACCCGGCGCAGGTCGTTGTCGCGCCTGGCCCGGCCGCCCGCGCGGGCCATCGCGGTCAGCCTGCCGCGCAGCTTCTGCTGGGCCAGGTCCACGGTCTCCCACGGGGAGGACCCGACCGCGTGCGCGACCACTGGGGTGCCGTCCACGTCGAGGCTGACGTGAGCCAGCACGGAAGGCTGCGACTGCCGTGTCGCGCGGACGATCCGGATGTGCGCGTGCCGCAACGCGTGGGGCGAGAACCGGGCCATCGCGCGGATCTTGCGCCGGGCGTACCCGGCGACCGGGCTGGGCACCCCGTCACCCAGTTCCACCTGGACGTTCAAGGTGTTCGCCGTGTGCATCAGCCACTCCTCCTGTTCGATGGCGGTCGGGGACGGCGAGCGAGTGCAGCACCCGCCGGATCCCGCCCGCCAAGACGCCCGCGTCCGGACAGATGTCCAGGTCGGCGACGACGGTGATGTTGAACTGGCCGGCGTACGACAGTGCGCCGGCACCCAGCGACACGTTCCCGATGAGCGGTACGACCGGGAACAGTTCGAGTACCGGTGCCCCGTCGAGGGACAGCCGGTCGTGCGGCCCTGGCACGTTGGCGACGTACGCGTTCACCCACCGCTGCCGGGCCATGTGCCGCGCGAAGGCTCGCTGGATCAGCGGGCTGCGCAGCGCCACATCGCCGGATGGACGGTGGTGCCGCTTGCGGTCCGTGGTCTGTTCCGCGATCTGCTCGAGCCCGCGAACCGGATCGGCGGTCCCGACCGGCAGCGGGACGAACATCGCGCCGTCGAGGTTTCCTTTGGCCTGACCCGGGTTCTTGTGCAACGCCACTGGTACGACGGCCCGCAGCACGACTCCGTCGACCTGGTCGCCCCGGCCGCGCAACAGGTCCCGCAGCCCGCCGGTGACCGCAGCCAGCAGAACGTCGTTGACGGTCGCCCCGTGGGCGTGCGCTGCGCTGCGCAGCGTGGCCAGATCGCAGCGGATCAGCAGGGACACGCGGTTCGGTCCGATCGTCCGGTTGAAGCTGGTCCGCGGCACCGGTCGCTGACCGAACACCTCCCTCACCCATGGCCCCAGCCGCCGTAGCCGCCGGGCCAGCCGCGCCGGTCGCGCTGCCGCCGACCAGAACCGGCGCAGCCCGGCCACACGCCTGCTCACGTTGTCCGCCACCAGCTCCAGCCCTGACGGCGGCGGAGCCGGCCGCCATGCCGGGGCGGGTGCGGCAGGCTCGCCGAGCAGCTTCGTCAGCAGGACGACCCCAGCCATGCCGTCGGCGATGGCGTGGTGCGCCTTGATGAACACACCGATCCGGTGGCCGGCCAGTCCGGGAAGCAACCACATCCGCCACAACGGACGGCCGCGGTCGAGCGGACGCCGCCGGAGCCGCTCGATCACCTGAAGGAGCTGTTCCTCGTCTCCCGGCGCCCGCACCTGCTCGATCCCGACATGGTCGTTGATGTCGAACCGTGGCGCGTCCACCCACAGGGGCGGTCCCAGCCCGCGTGGCGGGACGTGGACGACCTGACGGAAGCGCGGCGCCAGGTGCAGCCGTGCGTCGATCTCCCGGCGCACGGCGTCGATCCGGACCCCGCCATCGGCGTCCGTGAGCGCGGTGGCATCAAGGATGGCCAGGGCGCCGATGTCCTGTGGCCACCCGAGCCTGTCGGACCACAGCGAACTCATGTCCTGTGCGGTCAACCGTTCCATGCGGCCTCACCTGACAACGGCCGGTGATCGTTCAGTAGGGGCGGGCGGATGGCTCGTGCTCGGGCAGCCGGCCGTCGGCCAGGAAGGCCACTCGCCGGGCGATGGACACCGCGTGGTCGGCGTAGCGTTCGTAGTAGCGGCCGATCAGCGTGACGTCGATGGCGGTCTCGACGTCCGGATGCCAGGAACCCTTGAGCAGCTCGCGATACAGCGACTCCTGCAGCCGGTCCATCTCGTCGTCGTCACTGTCCAGCTCGATCGCCGCCTCGGTGTCCCGGCTGGCGATCACCACCCGGGCCTTGCCGATGAGCCGCTGCGCGGCCTCGACCATCGCCCCGACGAGCTCGCGGAGTTGTTCGGGGACAACAGGTCGCGGATGCCGTGCGCGGACCATCTCGGCGACGTGCATGGCCAGCGTTCCCATCCGCTCCAGGTCGGCGCTCATCCGCAGGCCCGCGACGACGGTCCGCAGATCGGTCGCGACCGGTTGCTGCAACGCGAGGACGGTGATGGCGTGGTCGTCCAGCTGGTGGTGCTGGGTGCGAATCCTGTCGACGGTGTGCTCCACGCGGTGGACGGCCTCGATGTCACCGTCGAGCAGGGCGGTGGTCGCGTCGGTCATGGCGGTCTCGGCGAGTTCGCCGAGGTCCGCCAGCTGCTCGGCCAGCAGGTCGAGCTCCTGCTGGAATGCCTTGCGCATCACGGCTTCTCCTACGGGTAGTCCCTCGGCACCCGGATCGCGCCGAGCACCGGGACCTCCGGCGGGCTGACATGGGTGTCATCCCGCATGAAAGCGAGCTGGTTGTTGACGTCCACGACGCCGTCCACCCGCCGGGTCATCGCGTCGGCGACCGC
>CBIMJO010000828.1:0-5137 GCA_966244135.1 uncultured Actinocrispum sp.
CGCACGCCGGTCGAGGAGCCGTGAGAGACGGGAAGCGTCGCCTTCGGTACCATGCCGCGGAACAGCTGCGTCATCTCGCTGATCCAGTTGCGTGAGGACGCGCCGGGCGCCGAACCTCGCCCCAGCCGCGACCATCCGCAGCTGTCTGGCGGCGGCCAGTTCGTGGGCCCGCTCCGCGGCGGCGCGGCAGGCTTCCTCCTCACCGGTCCATGCCGCCGCCAGCGCCAGGCTGACCAGCGCGACCCCGCTGTCCAGGCCGAGCGCGTCCGCCAGGCGCAGCCCCTCCGCCGCGTTCGCGGCCGCGTCCGCGGGGCGACCGGCGAGGATGTCGCAGAACGCCAGCCGGTCGAGCATCATCGGCAGCGACCCCACCGCGCCCGCTGCCCTGGTCAACGCCACCGCGCGCGAGTAGCAGGCGCGGGCCGAGGCGACGTCCCCCAGGTAGATCGCCGCCCGGCCGGCCCACAGCTGCCGGTTCGGGCTGTCCTGTTCCCGCACCTCGCGCACGGCCGCGGTGAGTTTGCGGGCCCCGGCGGCCCAGTCGTCCCGGCCGATGCTGGCCCAGCCGGACAGCAGACCGACCAGCATCGACTCGCCCGGCCCGGTGCCCCGCGCCGCCGCGCCGGCCAGTTGTTCGGCCTCGGCGGCCCACGCGTGCTCGCCCATCAGCGCCGCCGCTTCGCCCGCGTGCACAAGGGTTTCCAGCGCCCGTCCGCCCGACTGCGGCACGGCCTGCGCAGCGCTGCGCAACAGCCAGCGGTAGGCCGCGGACGGCTGACCGGACCGCAGCTCGAGCATCCCGCGCAGGAACGAAAGCCGGGCCTGGACATCCGGCGGCCCAGTCAGCGGTTCGGCCGCGTCGAGCAGGCTGGGCACTCGCTGCCACGGCCCGGCCTGCCAGGCGTCATCGGCCGCGGCCACGTAGCGGGCGGATCGGACGGCACCGCTCGGGGTCAGCTGCGCCGAGCGGGCCAGGGCGTCGGCAGCCGCCGCCGCGCCACCGCGAGCCCTGGCCTGGTTGGCCGAGACCTCCAGTGCCGCGGCGAGTTCGGTGTCCGGCTCGATCGCGGCGGCGGCCTGGTGCCACGCGCGCCGGTCGGCGTCGGCCGCATCGGTGAGCGCACGGCCCAGCGCGAGATGCACCGAACGGCGGTCAAGGAAGGTGGCACCGTGGTAGACCGCCGACCGGACCAACGGATGGCGGAAGTGCAGCTCTCCCGCCCGCACGCTCACCAGGCCGGCCCGCTCACACTCGTCCAGCACGTCCGGTGGGATGCCGGCGAGGGCGGCAGCACGCAGAACGGCCGTCAGGTCGCCCGCGCTCTCGGCGGCGGCCGCGAGCAGGAAGTGCTGTGCGGGCGCGGAAAGCAGGCGCACCCTCGCGGCGAACAGCTGCTCGGCCTGCCGGCCGACGGCCAGCGGCACGGGGAGCGTGCCCCGGCCGGCCAGCTGGTCGGCACTGAGCGTCGCCGGTAACTCGAGCAGTGCCAATGGGTTGCCCGCAGTCGCGGCGACGAGCTCGCGGCACACCTCGTCGGTCAGTCCCGGAGCGGTCTCGGCGAGCAGTGCCCCCGCGGCGGCCATGTCCAGCCCGCGCACATGCCGCTCCGGTATCCCGTCCGCCCGGAACTCACGGATGTCGCCGATGCCGCCGATATCGCCGTCGCGGGCGGCGAACACCAGGGCGACCCCTTCGGCGTCGAGCCGGCGGGCGACGAACACGAGGACCTCCGCCGAGGCCGGGTCCAGCCAGTGCGCGTCGTCCACCACGCAGAGCAGCCCCGTGTCCGCGGCGACCTCGCCCAGCAGCGTGAGAGCGGCGACCGCGACCAGGAACGGATCGCCGGAACGGTCCGCGACGGTGCCGAACACACCATGCAGTGCGACGGCCTGGGGTTCGGGCAGAACGCGCAGCAGATCGCGCACGGGATGCAGCAGCTGGTGCAGGCTGGCGAACGGGAGCGGCACCTCCGATTCGATGCCGGTGCACCGCAGCACCCGCAACCCGGCGGCGTGTTCCGCCGCGTAGTCGCACAGCGCGGACTTACCGACACCCGGCTCCCCCCGCAAGACGAGCGCTCCGCTCGACGAGCTCCGGGCTGCGGTTAGCAAGGCGTCCAACGCGGCGCACTCGGCTCCGCGGCCGTAGAGCATCCGATGATCGTAGCCCGGTGCGGCGGGCCCGGACCAGGCCGGACTGGGGACCTCACGGATGTGCCCGGCGCCCCGGCCGGAGGAGGGTGGTCCCCCTCCGGTGGGAGGCCACGATGAACATCGCACAGGTCGACGTCGTTGTTGTCGGCGCGGGGATCGGCGGGATGGCGGCCGCGTTGCTGCTGGCCCGCGCGGGAGCGTCGGTGAGCCTGCTGGAACAGGCCGCCCCACCGAACCCGGCGGGCGCTGGGATCCTGTTGCAGCCCAACGGACTCGCGGTGCTGACCGGGCTGGGGCTGGCGGATGCGCTTGAGCGGTCCGGACATCGGATGACCGTGTACGCGGTGCACGGCGCCGGGCAGTCCCCCATCGCCACCGTGGCCGTCCCCGACTTCGGTGCCGGGCTGGACCACGTCCTGGCGGTACGGCACAGCGTCGTGCACGACGTTCTGCTGGCCGCCGTTTCGGACGTGCCGGCCATCGACTGGCGCTTCGGCGCCACCGTGCACGCGGCCGGCACCAACGGGTCGGTCGAGCTGGAATGGCTCGGCCGGCCCAGCACGATCGACGCGGACCTCGTGGTCGGCGCGGACGGGATCTGCTCGACCGTGCGCGCGGGCGGCACGTTCGGCGTCCGCAAGCGCGTGGACCGCCGGGTCACCGACCGGTACCTGCGCGGCCTGGTCAGCCGGCGGGACACGGACATCGAGGGCGAGCACTGGACCGCGCTGGGCCTGTTCGGCGGTGTGCCGGTCGACGCGAGTACCTGCTACTTCTACGGTTCCGCCTCGGCCACGCCGGTGGCCGCCGCGATCGACGCCGGTGACCTGCCCGCCTGCCGGGCCGCGTGGGGGCGCGTGCTGCCGGTGGCGGACGAACTGCTCGGTCGCCTGTCCGGGTTCGCCGAGCTGATGGTCAGCCGCGCCGAACGGGTCGACTGCGGGCGTTGGCACGACGGCCGGCTGGTACTGCTCGGCGACGCGGCCCACGCGATGGCGCCCACACTCGGCCAGGGCGCCAACAGCGCGCTCGTCGACGCCGCCGTGCTGACGGCCGAACTGGCGGCGCCCGGATCTGTGCCGGACGCGCTTGACCAGTACGCCCGTCGCCGGCGCCCCGCGGTCACCCGGGTGCAGGACCTGGCCGACCGCCTCGCCCGGATGTCGCGACTGACCAGTCCCGTGCTGCGCGGCGTCCGGGACGCGGGCGTGCGCATGCTGGCCCGCCCACCGGGCCGGTCAGCCCGGCTGGCCCGCGACGTCCAGCAGGAGGACCCGGCCAGCCTGCTGACCCTGGTCACCGGACTTTCCCACCGCTAGGAGGATCCGATATGTCCACAGTAGACAAACCGGTGCGCGGCGAGGCGCGGCCGGACTCCTGGCTGCGCCGCCACCGTCTGGTCGCGTTCTTCGTGCTGTCGTACGTTCTGGCGTGGTGGTCCTGGCCGCTGGCCGCGCTGGGGTTGATGGACAACGCCTTCTGGGCGGCCGGTCCGCTGGCGGCCGCGCTGGTGATGCTCTCGCTCACCGAGGGCCGGGCCGGCTGGCGGGATCTCGGCTCCCGGCTGATCCGCTGGCGCGTCGGCTGGCGGTGGTACGCGGTCGCGGTCCTGCTGCCGCTGGCCGCGCTGACCGCCGCGGCGGCACTGAACGTCACCGTCTGGGGCGCGCCGAGCCCGGTGTTCGCCGATCTGGCGTGGAGCGGGTTCGCGCTGGCCTTCGTGCTGCGTTGGGTGAACCCGCTCGACGGCCCGCTGGGCGAGGAGCCGGGCTGGCGCGGGTACGCCCTGCCCCGGATGCAGGCCACGATCTCGCCGCTGACGGCCGCGATCGTGCTCGGCCTCGTGGCGACCGGCTGGCACCTGCCCCTCGTGTTCTACGGGGACCTGGGCGTCGCGGGCCTGCCGGGCACCTTCGTGATCACCATCGTCTACGTGTGGTTCTTCAACCACACCAAGGGCAGTGTGCTGATGGCCCTGCTGTTCCACATCTCGCAGGGCAGCATCACGTTCTCCGACCTGGGCTTCACCGGAGCCGATCTGTCCAGGATGGACACACTCAGCGCCACGGTCTGGGCGGTCATCGCGATCGGCGTCCTCGCCCTGGACCACCGCGCCTGGGACAAAGCACCCCCGCCCGCGAGATCATCGTCGCCGCCAGTCCCGAGGTCACCTGGGACCCGTTGACCACAATGGACCACTGGCCCGACTGGAACCCGGACGTGCGGACATCCCCCCAGCGCCCGCGGACACTCGGCTGGACCGGCTCGGGGACTGGTCTCATCACTGGACAACGTGTAGCCACCCGTGCCGGTCGGGGACGTCGCCGCGTTGGATGCCGAACAGCAAGGACGACAACGCCGTCGTGACCGGCCGGTGCCCGGGAGTGGGGACGGACCACGAACCCCTGGCCGATCTGGCCTCCCCCACGGGGCTGATCCGGGCCGCGGTGCCACACGCGAACACCTCGGTGATGTCACCGTTGCGGCAACCCGTCTGCCAGTCATCCACCGAGACCTTGGTCTCGCTGACCCGGAGCCCCAGTTCCGGTGCCAGCCGCAGCAGGCAGTCGCGCGTGACGCCAGGCAGGATCGTGCCGTCGAGCGGCGGCGTCACCAGGCGCGCGGAGGAACCCTCACCGTAGACGAACCACAGGTTCATCCCGCCCATCTCCTCCACCCATTCCCGGGACGCCGCGTCCAGCCAGACCACTTGGTCGCACCCCTTCTCAGCGGCCTGTGCCTGTGCCAGGAAGGCGCCGGCGTAGTTGCCGCCGAACTTGGCCGCACCCGTCCCGCCCGGGGCAGCGCGGGCGAAGTCCTCGCAGAGCCAGACGTTGACCGGCCTGATCTTCGGGCCGAAGAAGCCCTCGGTCACGAAGGCCATCAGCAGGAAGTGAAACTCGGTGGCCGCTCGCAGTGCCAAGGTCGCTTCCGACGCGTACAGCACGGGACGCAGGTACAGGCTCATGTTCGGGTCGTCGGG
>CBIMJO010000829.1:0-5135 GCA_966244135.1 uncultured Actinocrispum sp.
CGCACCAAATCGGTTCGCACCACGATCTCACCCGTTCGCCGTCTGGAGGTTGTTCTTGCTTGCCACCCGTTTCACGAGCTGGTCACGGATGCGCGTCGGGATGTCGGGCGCGAAGCGCTCGAGGTAGCTTTCGGCGTGGACGTCGGTGTCCATGACGAACGGCAGGTCGAAGACGACCAGCTTGCGGATCGCGAGCAACGGGATGGGCGCGCGCAACGGTTTGAAGTCGTGGTTCCACAGGCCCGGCTCGTCGCAGACCGGGTGGAACTGGCCGATCATCAAGCCGTCCGCGACGAACCCATCCTTTGCCTTGCGCTGCAGCTCGTCAAGCTCGGTTGAATCGTCAAAGTCCAACTGTGGCAGCACGAGCAGGATGGTCAGCAGCTCCTGGTCCGATGTGGACAGTGTCGTGGACAGACGTTCGTACCAGGTGCGCAGGCCTTCCACCGCGGCAGGCAGGTCGTGCCCGCCGGACCCGGAAGTCAGTGAGGCCAGATAGAACAGTCCCTTTCGCAGGGATGGCTGCGTGTACGGGCACACCGGGCCGCTGCGGCCCAGATCGGGGTGCGAGGACACCAGGAAGTCGCGGGCCCAGCCCAGGATCGAGGCCACGTGCGGCGCGTGGCCGTCGGGTACCTTGCCGTCGTCGATCTCGGCGGCCGTCCAGATGAGGACGTGGTCGTCACCGGTCATCGCGGTTCCCGCCACATCGGCCGCAGTGTCGGCCCGCCGGGGATCTCGATGCGCACACCGACCTCGACGAACCCGTTGCGCAGCGCGGCCCAGGTGCCGCCCGCGGAGCTGGCCTCGGTGTAGCAGGCCATCTCCTCGGCGTCGGCGCGCCCGAGCAGCGCGTCGACCAGCACGGACATCGCGCCGTGCCGCTGGTGGCGCGGGTCGACCCCGGCGAACGAGACGTAGTAGTGCGCGCGGCCCATAGGGTGGTGCACCGCCTGCAGGCCGGAGATGGTGGCCATCTTCTCCACCTCGTCGCCGAGGATCGCGGCGAACCGCTGGGACAGCTCGACTCCGCGCCGCTCGACCTCGTGCCAGGCACCGGGTGGCAGGAACAGCAGCGCGGCGTCGCGCTGGGCGTTGGTGTAGACCGCGTCGTAGCCGAGCGAGATCTCCAGGAACACCCGGAAGAAGTCGGGCAGGATCCGTTCCCTGCGCTGCTCGTCGGGGGTGATCCACTTGGTCAGCGCGTCGTTCTGGAACGCCTGGGCGAGCATCTGGGCGAGGGCGTCGACGTCTGCTGGCGTGGCCAGGACTGCGGTGTCGGCATGGGCTTCGATCGGGGACACTGTGGACTTCCCTCCGCGGACGGGGTGGTAGCGGCGTTTACCACCAATAACCGGTTTGCCCGATGGGGGCGGCGGCGTCGGCGGCGAGGTCCGCCACCCGGGCGTGCAGCTGCTCGACGTAGCCCTCGGACTCCGGCTTGATCAGGCAGCTGCGCAGCACCCTGGCCGAGCCGGCGTCGCGCCCGGTGCCCGGATGCCGCGTGGTGAAGGCGTCGGCGGTGGTGCGCAGCAGGCTCAGGTAGACCGGGTTGTCCGCCGCGGCCATGCTGTCGCGCAACAGCCGGTCCGACGCGGTGTCGATGGCCGACAGCGTCTGCAGCGGCACCGCGGGGAAATAGGTGACGATGTCCAGCTCGGGCCGCTGGTACAGGCGCAGCTCGGCGGAGTCCTCGATCAGCTCGGCCCAGCGCAGCGCCGCCCGGCGGCTGCCGGCCAGGATCGTGCCGAACCCGTCCGGGGTGAGCGGCAGCAGCTGGATGGTGAGCCAGAACGCGGCGGCGGCCGCGCCGGCCCGCGAGCACTCCAGGCTGATCTCGCCGAGGTGCAGGTCCGAGTCGGTGAAGTAGGTGTACGGCGAGTCGTGCATCAGGTGGCGGCCCGCGCGGGGATCGGAGAACAGCACCGCGCCGCACCCGTAGGGCTGCAGGCCGTGCTTGTGCGGGTCGACCACCACCGAGTCGCAGTCCGGGATCGCCTGCCACGGCTCGGGATCGATGGCGCCGGACTGTGCCAGCAGGGTGTAGAACCCGCCGTACGCGGCATCCACGTGCACGCGTGCGCCGTACTTGCGGGCCAGCGGAACGACTTCGTGCACCGGGTCGACGGCCCCCAGGCCCGTCGTCCCGGTCGTGACGACCACGGTCCCGATCTTCCCGGTGGCGAGTACGTGGTCGAGGGCATCGAGGTCGATCCGGCCCACGGCGTCCACCGCGACCTTGTGCCCCTTGACACCGAGCACGTCGCACATCCGCTCGTGGGTGTAGTGGCACTCCGCGCTGAACGCGATTCCCTTGCCAGGATGGGCTTCCCGGGCCACGTACAGCGCTTCGAGGTTGCCCATGGTGCCGCTGGTGGTCAGGTGCCCGAGGTGCTCGCGCATCCCGAACATCCCGGCCAGGGAAGCGACGCAGTCCCGTTCCATCTCGGTGGTGGCGGGCCCGCCCTCCGCCGCGTGGTTGTTCGGGTTGAACAACATCGCGGTGACGTATCCGGCGACCGCGGCCGGGTGCGGTGGTTTCACCATCTGGCCGGCGTAGCGCGGATGGAAGAACGGGTAGTTGTCCTCCATCCGCTTGGCGAACCGCTCGAACACGTCCGCGAACGCGTGGTCGCTCACCTCGTGCGAGGGATGCGGCCGAAATGGACCGAACCGCTCACCCCAGCGCTCGACGACGTCGACCGCTCGCGGGAGCCAGTACCGAAGGTCCATGATCACACCCTTCCGGGAGCCTGCAGAGACCTTTGTAGCCAGCGCCCCGCAAGAGGCCCGCAACATCAACTCATCTGGACTGCGGGTTTCGATAGGGGTTGCAGAACCTCGTCGAGTGTCGTCGCCGTCAGGCCGAAGGCCGATTCGATCCGCGACGAGTCGACGACGAACGGCCGGTGCGACATGTGGTGCGTCTCGTGCATCTCGTTCCAGAACGGATCGGTCAGGCCGAGCAGGGTCAGTTCCCGGTCGGACATCTCGGCGAGCCGCGGCGCCGCCACCCCGGCCAGGTCCGCCAGCCGGGCCGCCACCTCCCGGACGGAATGCACGATCACCGGCGCGTGCCAGGCCTGGCCGAGGCTCCGTTCGTCCCGGGCGACCGCGACCAGGGCGCGGGCGGCGTCCTCGATCGACGTGTACGCGTGCGGCGTGTCCAGTGCGGCGGGCACGAGCGCCAACTGCCCGGCCAGCACCTTGGGCTGGACCATCAGGGTGAACACGGACACCGCGCCCGCCCCGATGAACTGGGCCGCGCGGACCTCGGTGACCCGCACCCGGCCCGCGTCGTGCGCGGCCTTGGCCTCCCGCCACATCCGGGCGCGGACCTCGCCCTTGGGGCCGGTCGCGGCGAGCGGGTGGTCCTCGGTGAGCGGGCCGTCGACGGGTCCGTACCCGTAGAGGTTCCCCAGCATCACGTACACCGCGCCGGTTCGTTCGACGGCGGCCAGGATCGAGCCGTACAACGGCGGAACCGCCTGCGGCCAGGTGTGGTACGCGGGCATGGCGCAGTTGAACAAGGTCGCCGCGCCCTCGGTGAGCTCGGCCAGCCGCTCGGAGTCGTTGGCGTCCAAGGCGATCCGCTCGACCAGCGGGTGCTCCGGCCCGGCACCGCTCCGGCTGACCATCCGGACCCGGTCACCGGTCTCGGTCAGCAGCCGCGTGGTGGTCTGGGCGGTGGCGCCACGGCCCACGATCACGTGGAAGGGCATGTTTCTCCTCAACGAAGGGTTGTCACTTTCGGGGGAACCCACTCTGCTGCCGGGGCCGGTCCGGCGGCAGGGACCCGATTGCCAACGTTGCGGAGGTTCTGGCCATGCATCGGATCGTCTTCGTCGTGGTCGCGCCGGTGTACTCGTTCGACCTCGGGATCGCGCAGATGATCCTCGGCAGCGTCGAGGGCTACGAGCTGACCGTGTGCACGGCGGACCCCGGCCGGGTCGAGGCGGTCGGCGGTCCGGATGTCCTCGTCGAACGCGATCTCGGCGCGATCGAGGACGCCGGCACCGTGATCGTCATCGGCGGGGGTGCCCGCGAGGACATCGATCCCCGGATCCTCGCCGCCATCCGGGCCGCCGCGGGCAAGCGGCTGGCGGCGATCTGCACGGGAACCTTCGTGCTCGCCCAAGCCGGGGTGCTGGACGGTCGTCGTGCCACCACACATTGGGGTCTGACCGACGAACTCGCCCGCCGCCATCCAGGGATCACCGTCGTGCCTGACGTGCTGTACGTGGCCGACGGTCCGGTGTTGACCAGCGCCGGTGCCGGGGCCTGCATCGAGTTGTGCCTGCACATGATCCGGGCCGACTACGGCGCCGCGGTGGCGGCCGAGGCGGGCCGGATGGCCGTGGTCGCCCCGCCGCGACCCGGTGACCAGCCACAAGTCGTCGAGACGCCCCTGCCACCGGTCGCGGGCACTTCACTCGCCGCCACCCGGGAATGGGCGCTGCGGCGGCTCGACCAGCAGCTCACCCTGGCCGACCTGGCCACGCACGCACGGGTCAGCGCGCGGACGCTGACCCGCCGCTTCCACGCCGAGACCGGGCTCAGCCCGCTGCAGTGGCTGCTGCACCGGCGGATCGACCGGGCCCGTGAGCTGCTGGAGACGACCTCGTTGCCGATGGACCTGGTCGCCCACCACAGCGGCATGGGCAGCGCCGACTCGCTGCGGCAGCACATGATCCGCCGGGTGGGCAGCACGCCGAGCGCGTACCGCACCGCGTTCCGAAGTCCACAGTAGACGAAAGGCCCGGGCGGACCCGGGCCTTTCGCGGTGGAAGTCTCAGAGGCTGATCAGGCCGACGCAGAAGGCCACCGCGGCACCGAGGGCGAACAGCATGCGGATGGCGTTCGCACGGATCCAGGGGTCCTCGAACTCCTTGCGAGCCGAGGAAAGCGCCTCGTTCGACATCTTGTCCGGGTGCCCGGCTCGGTCCAGGCGGATGTTCATCGGGATGTTGCCGCGGAAGGTGATGCCGAGGCTGATGACGTACAGGATCACGCCGATGATCACCGGGACCAGCACGGCGGCGCCGCTGCCGAGCACCAGCAGCAGGGTGATCACGCCGAACACCAGGCCGCCGGCGAAGGTCAGGCCGAACCCGAGGTTCTGGATGTCCCGGTTG
>CBIMJO010000830.1:0-5133 GCA_966244135.1 uncultured Actinocrispum sp.
GGCGCCGATCACGCCGCTTCGCCCGCCGTTCGGGAGGCGGCAGGCGAACTTCGGCGAGCCCAACCCGGACATCGACTTCGCCGACTCTCCCTTCTATGTCAACACTTCGGTGAAGCCATGGCCGGAAGGCCCGCGCCGCGCTGGGGTGAGCAACTTCGGCATGGGCGGCACGAACGTCCACCTCATCGTCGAAGAACCCCCCAAGCCCGAACCTGCCGAGCAGACGAAGACGCCGCAGACCATCGTGCTGTCTGCCCGCACGGACGACGCCCTGCGCCTGGTGCGCGAGCGACTGCACGCCTGGCTCGTCGAACACACCGACGTGAACGTCGCGGACCTCGCGTTCACCCTGGCGACCGGCCGCAAGCCTCAGCCTCGTCGGTGGGCCGCGGAGGTGTCTTCGACCGAGGAACTCATCGCTGCACTGGCAGGCGCGGCCGAGCGGAGTCCGATCGCCCAGGCCTGGGTGGACGGGTCCGAAGTGGACTGGAGCGGGAATTACGTGGGCCAGCGCCGCCAGCGCCTGTCTCTGCCGACTTACCCTTGGCAGGGTGAGGAACTGTGGGTGCCGGTCATCGAGACTGAGGCCGCGGAGGTCCGGCGCGAAGAGCAGCAACCGGTCGAGAACTGGCTCTACCGCCAGGAATGGACCAGGACCGCACTGCCCCGGCCACACCACCCCGGCGACATCGACCAGACCCTCGGCGACCGCGACAGCGCTGTGCGAGCCGAACTCCTGGCAGCCGGGCTGACGGTCCTCGCGGTCGAACAGGGCACCGAGTTCGACGCAGCCGACGGCGTAGTGCGGGTGCGGCCGGGCGACGCAGCGGACCTGGCCCGCCTGGTGGACATCGCAGGCCGGATCACAAAGGTCGTGTACCTGTGGGGCCAAGGTGTCCTCGATGCGCTCGCTCTGGTGCAGGCATTGACCGCTGCCGGTCAGTCCCCGGAGCTGTGGGTGGTCACCGAGAACGCCCAGCCGGTCGGCGATGTCACGGCCCTCAACCCGGACGCGGCGGCCCTGCTTGGCCTGTGTCAGGTGGTGCCACAGGAGTACCCGGGCTGGCGCTGCCAGGCGATCGACTTCGCCGCGGGCACGGCACCCGGCACGGTCGCGGCTCAGCTGCTGGCCGAGATGGCGACTCCGGCCGACGACCCCGAGATCGCCTACCGCGGCGCCGACCGGTATGTCCCCGAGTTCGCGCAGATCGAGTCCGGCGGTTACGCGATGCCGGTCCGGCCGGGCGGCGTCTACCTGATCGCGGGTGGATCGGGCCGGATGGGCCTGGCCATCGCCGAACACCTCGTGGCATCGGGGGCGACCCGGATCGCGCTGGTGTCACGCCATGGCACGAAACCCCGCGAGCTGGGCGCGGATGTGGTCATCTTCAGCGCGGACCTCGCCGACGAACCCCGGATGACCGAAGTGGTCGCCGAGATCAACGAACGCTGGGGCCCGATCAATGGCGTCGTGCACGCCGCTGGCACCGCTGGCGATTTCGCCTTCATTGCCGACACTTCCGCCGACCGAGCCCAGGACATGCTGCGGCCCAAGGCAACCGGCCTCGCCGTCCTGGACCGCGTCACCCGTACGCAACCGCTGGACTTCGGCCTGGTCTGTTCCAGCCTGAGCGCGGTCCTCGGCGGCATCACCTTCGGCGTGTACACAGCGGCCAACCGTTACCTGGACGCCTATACCGAGTGGCGCGGGGCGCCCTGGGTGAGCGTCGACTGGGATGTCTGGCGGTTCGAGGGCTCCGGCGGCGGCCTCGGAGCCACAGCCGCCACTCAGACGGCGATGGGTCTGGACCAGGCGACCGGATTGCTGGGCTCGATCGTGTCCGCCGGGCACGCGCGGCTCGTCGTGTCGACGGTACCGCTGGCTGAGCGCATCGACCGCGTCCGGCGGCTGCTGCGGCCCAGCGAGACGAGCGATGCCACAGGCGAGCCCGCCGTATCCGACGAGACCGAACTGTGCGAACACCTCAAACAGATCGTCGGCGAGCTGGTCGGCCTGGCCGACCTGGAGGACGACGACGAGCTCCTGGCGGTCGGCTGCGACTCGCTGACCTTCCTGGAGGCGTTGGCGCGCTGGGAGAACCGCATCCGGGTGAAGGTGCCGATCACCCGCCTGTGGGGCCGCCGGACGTTCGCCGACCTGGCCGAGGCCGGCTGGCAGGTGGTCACCGAACAACGGGACGCCGAGCGCGACGCCGGCCGTCAAGCGCTGCGCTATCTGGCCGGTTAACCGCGACGAGACGAGCTGACATGGACATCAACCTGATCCGGGCCCGGGCGGACACGCCGGGCGTGAAATACGTGGCCCACCTGAACAACGCGGGCGCCAGCCTCACCCCGAGGCCGGTGATCGACGCGGTGACCGGCCACCTGAGGCTGGAGTCGGAGCTGGGCCCCTACGAAGCGGCCGAACGGTCCCGCGAGGCCGTCGAGCGCGGCCACAGCGCGGTCGCCCAGCTGCTGAACTGCCACACCGAGGAGATCGCGATGTTCGAGAGCGCCACCCGGGCCTGGGGCGCGGCGCTGTCGAGCATCCCGCTGGGACCCGGCGACCGGGTGCTGATCTCGCCGATGGAGTACGGCAGCAGCTACCTGGCGTTCCTGCACCTGTCCCGCCGGGAGGGCTTCCAGCTCGAGGTGCTCCCGGTCGACGGGGACGGCCTGGTCGACCCCGAGGTGCTGCGCGACCGGATCGACGAGCGCGTGAAGCTGATCGCGATGACCCACGTGCCCATGCACGACGGCCTGATCTACCCGGTGGCCGCGATCGGCCGGGTCGCCCGCGAGTACGGCGTCCCGTACCTGGTGGACGCCAGCCAGTCGATCGGGCAGCTGCCGGTCGACGTCCGCGA
Source organism: uncultured Actinocrispum sp. (assembly GCA_966244135.1). GTDB lineage: Bacteria > Actinomycetota > Actinomycetes > Mycobacteriales > Pseudonocardiaceae > Kibdelosporangium. Next base: position 2,871 of record CBIMJO010000830.1, read on the forward strand.
GATCGGCTGCGACCTGCTGGTCGGCTGCGGCCGGAAGTTCCTGCGCGGCCCCCGCGGCACCGGTTTCCTTTACGCCCGGCGGGAATTCGCCGAGCAGCTGTCCCCGGGCGCGGTCGGCCTGGACGGGGTCGAGTGGATCGGTGACGGCTACCGGTTCGCCCCCGCCGCCCGCCGGTTCGACACCTGGGAGACCAACGCCGCCGCCCGCATCGGCCTGGGTGTCGCCGTCGACTACGCCCTCTCGTGGGGAGTGGAGAACACCTGGCGCCGCATCCGGTCGCTGTCCTCGGACTTACGCCAGGACCTCATGGGCATCCCGGGGATCACCGTGGAGGACCGCGGCCGCGAGCGGTGCGGGACGATCGCGCTGACCGTGCACGGCCACGCCGCCGAGCTGGTCCGCGCGGAGCTGCAGCGCGCCGGGATCAACACCTGGGTCTGCCTGTCCAACGCCGCCTGCGTGGACATGAAGCGCCGGGGGATCAGCAGCCTGCTGCGGGTGTCGGTGCACTACTACAACTCCGTCGACGAGCTCGCGCGGCTGTGCAATGCGCTCGAGTCGTTGACCGTCGGCGACGCCGTGCGGGCCGTGTCATGAGCAAGTGGATCCGTCGACCCAAACCGGTGCCCGGCGCCAGGTTCCGGCTGCTCTGTGTCCCGCACGCAGGCGCGGGCCCCTCGTTCTACGCCCGCTGGCTGACCGAGCTGGCCCCCGCGGTCGAGGTGTGCCTGGTGAACCTGCCCGGCCGGGAGGCTCGCTTCGGCGAAGCACCCATCGACGACCTGCGGTTCATCGCATCCGAGGTGGCCACCGCGGCGCAACCGTTGCAGGACAAGCCGTTGGCGTTGTTCGGGCACAGTATGGGCGCGCTCATCGCGTACGAAGTGGCGCAGTTGCTGGAACCTGAGCACTTGTTCGCGTCGGGTTCGCCGGCCCCGCATGCCCCGGGCGATGAACCGCACGTCGCTCACCTGCCGGACGCCGATTTCCTCACCGAGGTCCGCCGCGGCTACGGCGGCATCCCGGACTCGGTGTGGGACAACGAAGAACTGTTGCTGATGCTGCTGCCGATCCTGCGGGCCGACTTCGCCGCCTGCGAGACCTACACCTGGCCGGGCCACCCACCGCTGCGCTGCGCCATCTCCGCGCTGAGCGGCGCCGGGGACTATTACGTGCCGGAAAGCGCCCTGGCGGACTGGGCATCGCTGACCTCGGGGGAGTGCACCACCCGCGTCATCGGCGAGGGGCACTTCAACGTGGCGAACGACCGGGCCGCCGTGCAGCGGTTCGTCCTCGACCAGCTCGGGCTCGTCCTGGAGGGGGCTCGCCATGACTGAGATGTTGGCCCGCGTGCGACCGGCCGAGCTGCTGGTGTGGTCGGCGGCGTCCGCGGAAGAACTTCCCGCCGCACGACAGGCAGTCCTTGGCCAGCTGACGACAAAGTCGCTTCCGGACCTGGCTTTCGAATTGCAGCTCGCATCACATGGCCCGTACCGCGGAGCCCTGGCCTGCGCAGATGTCGAATCCGCGACCGCTGCGCTGCAGAAGGGCCGAGGTCTCGAAGGCAAGTACCCCGCGGCGAAACGCGCGGTCGCGTTCCTGCTCAGCGGCGTCGGCGACCAGTACCCGGGCATGGCGGCGACGCTTTACGAAACCGAAGGGGTGTTTCGAAACGCTGTCGACTGCTGTACCTCGGTGCTGGAAGCCGAGGGCTGCGACCTGCGTGACCTGCTGATCCAGCCGGTGGAGGCGGCGCCGGCGCGCGACCTGCGCTCGATGATGCAGGCCCGCACGGTGCCACAAGGCCCGCTGGCCACCACCCGGCTCGGCCAGCCTGGAACGTTCGTCGTCGAGTACGCGCTGACCGAGCTGATCCGCAGCTGGGGCATCGAACCGGCCGCGATGATCGGCTACAGCCTCGGCGAGTACGTCGCCGCCTGCGTGTCCGGCGTGATGTCCCTGACGGACGCGCTGCGGTTGGTCTGGTGGCGGGCCCAGCGGATCGAGACGTTGCCGCCCGGCGGGATGCTCGCCGTCGCCGTTCCCCGGGACGAGATCACCCCGTGGCTTGGCGCGGACCTCGACGTGGCCGCCGTGACGAGTCCATTCCAGACAGTCATCGGCGGGCACGCAGCCGCGGTGTCCGATGTGGAGCGACGACTGACCGAAGCGGGTGTCGCGTTTCAGCGGGTCGGCGCGCACCACGGGTTCCACACTCGCGCGATGGGGCCGCTCGGCGCGGAGCTGACTGAGTGGATCCGG
>CBIMJO010000831.1:0-5132 GCA_966244135.1 uncultured Actinocrispum sp.
ACGGACAAGTCTTCTGTGCTGCCAGCGAGAACGGCCGCGCAGCAGCCGGGCGCACGTCCGCCCGCCATCACCACTTCCGTCCCGCTGACGGCGCCGCCGTCCGCGGCTTCGGTCGCGCACATCGCCACCGGGAGCCTCCCGGTCGGTGGCGGTCACGCGGTTTCCGTTGCCGCCCAAGCACTCTCGATCGAGGCTGCGGCCACCCCCGAGACCATGGCGTCTCCCGCAGCCGACACCCTCGTGAGTGGTTCCGCGCGTGCCAACCCGCGGAACCACTCACGAGGGCTGGCCAAGCCGCCGTCCTTGCCTTCGGTTCAGCGGTCCGTGGTGACAGTCAAACCGCAGACGCCGGAACAGAAGTGGCGCGCGGCGGTCGCGGCTCGCCCGTTGGAGGCGCCGCGGGCCTTCCCGACGCACATGCGCCCGATCGTGGCCCAGCTGGCGGGCAGCGCGGACGGCGTTTCCTACACCGCGGGCCCCGCGACTCAAGCCGCGTTGTCCGAGGTCGGCGCGCTGGGCGCGACGACCGGCCGGACCGTGCACCTCAGCGAGGCGCCGAGCGTGATTCCCGGGGCGATGAACCAGGCCGCGATGGGCGTCCTGGCACATGAGCTCACGCACGCGCGGTCGCCGATCACGCGGCCGCGGTTCATGCTGCACGACCACCTCGGCTCGATGGACACCGACGAACGCAACGCCCGCACCGTCGGCAACCAGTTCGCCGCCCCGCCGAGCATGAGCAGCGGCCCGCCGATCGCGGTGCAGCGCCTGTTCGGCGGCGGCCTGGACGGTTTGACCAGCCGGGCCTCGAACGCGTTGGGCGGACTGGGAAGTCAGGCCGGTGGCCTGGCCGACCGGGCCTCCGGGGTGGTCGGCGGCCTGGCGAACCAGGCGACCGGCGCGGTCGGTGGTCTGGCCGACCGCGCGACCGGCGCCGTCGGCGGTCTGGCCGACCGTGCGAGCGGAGCCGTTGGCGGGCTTACCAACCAGGCCGGTGCGTACATGGGCGGCCTGGCCAACCGGGCGACCGGCGCGGTGAGCGGGCTCGCGGGCCAGGCGACCGACGCGCTCGGCTCCGGTGTCGGGCAGCTGTCCAGCGCTGCCGGGGACATCGGCCAGCGGTTCACGTCGGGCGTGGGCGACCTGGGCAACCGGGTCGCGGACCAGGCCGGCGCCGTGTCCGCCGGCCTGGTCGACCAGCTTCCGGTCGGCGGCGGTGCCGCGTCGACCGTCGGCGCGCTCACGCAGGTGGCGCGATCCGTTGTGGAGAACGCGGTTCGCGACGCCAGCGAGACGACCATGGCCGAGGCCAGCAACGCGGTCGGGCAGGTCACACAGGCCGCGCAGGGCGCCGCGAGCGACCTGCAGAACATGGCGTCGGGCATGATGAACGACTCCGCGGGACAGGCCAACCAGTGGGTCAACGGCGCGATGAACCAGGCCGGCGGCATGGTCCAGTGCGTCAGCGACCAGGTGTCCGGAGCGGTCGCGGGCGCCGAGAACATGGTCAACCACGGCGTCAACAGTGGAATCAGTGCCGTCTCCAGCGGTGTGAGTGGACTGGTGGGCCAGGCCGCGGGTGCGCTCGGCCCCGGCTCGATACCGCAGATCTCCGGCCCGGACCTGGACCGGATCGCCGAAGCCCTAGAGGAACGACTGCTCCGCCAGCTCGAACGCCGCGGCGGGCGCTACGCGGGGGTGTTCTAGATGGCCGCACCAGTGAAGGCTTATCTGCAGACCGAGGGCGGCGAGAAGATCGAGTGCATGTTCAACCCGGCCGAGCTGACCATCAGCAAGTCCAACAGCTGGCAGGGCGGTGAGGCGAAGGGCAAGAACGCGCCCGAGCTGCGGTTCCAGGCCGGGCAGTCGGCGACGTTGACGCTGTCGCTGACGTTCGACACGACCCGCACCGGCAAGCCGGTCACCGAGTACACGAACAAGCTGCTCAACCTGATGAAGGTGAACCCGAGCCTGGCCGGCGCGGATCCCAGCCGCAACAAGGCGCGGCCGCCGTGGGTGGAGTTCCACTGGGGCGAGACCAGCTCGTTCAAGGCGATCGTGGAACGCGTGCAGATCCGGTTCACCTACTTCGCCAGCAGCGGAAAACCCTTGCGCTGCAAGGCGGACCTGTCGCTCAAGCAGTGGAAGGACGAGGACCAGCTGCCGCTGCAGAACCCGACCTCGTCCACGCCGACCCTGCACACCGTGCACCAGCTGCGGCCCGGCGAGACGCTCGACCGGATCGCGGCCGCGCACTACGGCGACTCGACCCGCTGGCGGCAGATCGCCGAGGCCAACGGGATCCTGGACCCGTTGCTGCTGCCCAAGGGCAAGCAGCTGGCGATCCCGGAGCAGGGCACTCGCCGGCGGGACGGCCGGTATGCCTGAGCAGCGGCGCCTCGATGGCGTGATCCTGAAGGTCGACGGCTCGCCGTTGCGCACCGAGCTCTACGGGCGGCTGATGCTCGTGCAGGTGGAGGAGTCCGTGCAGCTGCCGGACTCCTTCGCGCTGCACTTCGACGACCCGCACTTCGAGCTGTTCGACGAGGACAAGTTCCGGCCGGGCACCAAGATCGAGATCGCCTTCCGGGCCGAGGGCGAGCCGGTCGTGGTCACCTCCGGCGAGGTCACCGCGGTGTCCGTGGAGCCGGGCGTGTCCGGGCGGCACGAGCTGGTGGTCACCGGCCTGGACCTGACCCACCGGATGGCCCGCGGCGCCAAGTCCAAGGCGTTCACCAACATGACCGACTCCGGCATCGCCGGGCAGGTCGCCCGCGACTACGGCCTGGAGCCGGACATCGACTCCACCTCGGAGATCCGGCAGCACGCGTTGCAGCACAACGAGACCGACTACGCGTTCCTGCGCCGGATGGCCAGCGCGATCGGCTACGACTTCTGGATCACCGAGAACAAGTTCCACTTCAAGAAGAAGCCCTCCGCGCGGTCCCAGGCGCCCAAGCTGACCTGGGGCGAGAACCTGCGCAGCTTCAAGGTCCGGTTCGCCACCGTGGACAGTTGCGACGAAGTCGTCGTCACCGCCTGGGATCCGGTCGACAAGAAGACGATCACCGGCCGGGCCAGGACACCCGACCACGGCACGGACGCCCCGGCCGCCGCGCAGATGGCCGCGGCGGCCAAGCGCAGTTTCGGCGCGGTCACCCGGCGGGCCGGCCAGTTCCCGGCGGCCAGCCAGGCCGAGGCGGACGCGCGGGCACAGTCGTTGATGCTCAAGGCATCCGGCGGTGGCGTGATCCTCAAGGGCGAGTGCGTCGGCAACCCGTGGATCGGGGCGGGCAACGAGGTCACCCTGGACAAGGTCGGCAACCGCCTGGCGGGCAAGTACCGCGTCACCGCCGTCGAGCACACCTACGGCTCGGACCGGCCGTACGTCACGCGCTTCACCTGTGGTGCCAAGGAGTCCGACGGCCTGGTCGACATGCTGGGCGGCGGCGGGACGGCCAACCGGCAGGAACACCGCGGCTGGGGCAGCCTGGTCGTCGGCGTGGTGACCAACAACGACGACAAGGACAGCCAGGCCCGGGTCAAGGTCAAGTTCCCGACCCTGTCCGAGGACGAGAGCGCGTGGGCGCGGGTGGCGACCATCGGCGCGGGCGCCTCCCGCGGCATCGAGTGGCTGCCCGAGGTCGGCGACGAGGTGCTGGTCGGGTTCGAGAACGACGACAAGGCCCGGCCCATCGTCCTGGGTGGACTGTGGGGCCGCAAGGACAAGCCGCCGGAGGCCAAGCCGGTCGGCGACGGCAAGGTCAAGCAGCGGATCATGGCCAGCCGCAAGGACAACCGGATCACCCTGATCGACGATCCGAAGACGTCCATCGTGGTCAAACTGGGTGACGCGGAGTGCCAGCTGGTGCTGGAGAAGGACGAGTCGAAACTGACCGGCGAGAAGAAACTCGTGATCAGCGCCCAGCAGATCGAGCTGAAGGCCGACCAGAAGCTGTCGCTGAGCGCGCAGAACGTGGAGATCACGGCGAAGAGCGGCCTGACCGCGTCCGGCAAGCCCATCAAGCTGAACTAGGGGCAAGTAAAATGAGCGTGCCGGGCAACGGCGACCTGATCGGCTCCGGGTGGGCGTTCCCCGGGCAGATCACCCCGGGCGGCAGCGTCCGCCTGGTGCAGGGCGGCGAGGAGATCGACGCGGCGCTGCGGATGATCCTGACCACCGCGCCGGGCGAACGGGTGATGCGGCCGGACTTCGGCTGTGCCATGTGGGAGCAGGTGTTCGCGCCGGTCAACGCGGACACCCTCGGGCTGATCGAGCAGTCGGTGCACGAGGCGGTCGCCCGCTGGGAGCCGCGGATCGAGCTCAACTCGGTCAACGCCCTGCCCGAGGGCGACGGCTCGGTGATCGCGATCGAGATCTCCTACCGGGTCAAGGCCACCAACGACCACCGCAACCTGGTTTACCCGTTCTACGTGATCCCGCAAGAGGAGCCGGCGCCGTGAGTTTGCAAGCACCGAACCTGGATGACCGGCGGTTCCAGGACATCGTCGACGAGGCGAAACGGCGGATCGCCCGGCACTGTCCGGAGTGGACGGACCACAACGTGTCCGACCCCGGTGTGGCGCTGATCGAGCTGTTCGCCTGGATGACCGAGATGATCCTGTACCGGCTCAACCAGGTGCCGGACCGGCTCTACATCAAGTTCCTCGAGCTGGTCGGGATCGAGCTGGCGTCGGCCTCGCCCGCGCGCACGGACCTGCTGTTCACCCTGGCCGCGCCGCCCGAGCAGTCGATCCGGGTGCCGTCGGGCACGCAGGTCGGCACCGAGCGCGGGCACGGCGAGGACCAGATCGTGTTCATGACCGACTCGGACCTGATCCTGGTGCGGCCCACGCTGAACGCGTTGATGACCCGCACCGACGGCCGGTTCGAGAACCACACCGAGGAGCTGGGCCTGGAGAACACCACCATCCCGGTGTTCCCGTCCCTGCACGTCGACGACGCCATGTACCTGGGCTTCGAGGAAAGCCTGGAAGGCAACATGATCCGGGTCGACATCGAGGTGGACGGCGCGGCCGGCCGCGGTATCGACCCGCGCAACCCGCCGCGCGTGTGGCAGAGCTGGAACGGCCGCGACTGGAGCACGGCCCGCGTGCTGTCGGACACCAGT
>CBIMJO010000832.1:0-5122 GCA_966244135.1 uncultured Actinocrispum sp.
CGGGGTCTACTGAACCCCGCCTCCCACGCCTGGCCGGCAGGCGTCCTGCCGCCTGCCGGCCCATGGCGGCAACACCTCGTCGCCCACTCACATGATCGGGATGGCTGATGACGAACCTGGTGACCAGGACGGAACTGCGAGACGGCTGGACCGTACGTGCCAGTGGAGGGAGCGTCACACCGCCGGTCGGGCAGCGGCCTGTACCGGCCACGGTACCCGGCTGCGTGCACACGGACCTGCTGGCGGCCCGGCTGATCCCCGACCCGTATGTCGACGAGAACGAGGCAAAGCTGGCCTGGATCGGCCGTGTCAACTGGCGGTACGAAACCACCTTCCGGTTCGACGCCGCACCGGACACCCGAGTGGATCTGGTGTGTGACGGACTGGACACCGTCGCGAGAATCCTGCTCAACGGCCGCGAGATCGCCACCACGGCCAACATGCACCGCCAGTACCGGTTCGACATCCGCGCCGCCCTGCGGTCCGGAGACAACAAGCTGGTAGTGCACTTCACCAGTGCACTGGACCACGCCGAGGCACGCGAGCGGGACTACGGCCCCCGGCCACACGTCAACACCCACCCGTACAACATGATCCGCAAAATGGCCTGCAACTTCGGCTGGGACTGGGGACCCGACCTCGTCACCGCCGGAATCTGGCGGCCGATCGCGATCGAGGAATGGTCCAGCGCCCGCATCGACCGCATCCGGCCGCTGACCAACGCGCAGGGCGCCGCCGATGTCCACGTGGACGTCGAACGCGCCACCGACGTCCCGGTGACCGTCACGGCCCGCATCGGAGAGCACGAAGCGAGCACCGTTCTGCCGGTGGGCGACGATGCGACTGTTCTGCGGCTCAACGTCGATGATGTCGACCTGTGGTGGCCACATGGCCACGGCCGCCAGGCGCTCTATCCACTGGAAGTCACATTGTCCACTGAGGATGGTGTGGACACGAGGCATGGCCGGGTGGGGTTCCGGAGTGTTGAACTCGACAGTTCCACGGACGAGCACGGCACCCGGTTCACCTTCGTGGTCAACGGAACCCCGGTGTTCGCCAAGGGCGTCAACTGGATCCCGGACGACTGCTTCCCGCACCGGGTCGACCGCGCACGCTACGACCAACGGCTCACACAGGCAGTGGACGCCGGAGTCAACATGATCCGGGTCTGGGGCGGCGGCATCTACGAGTCCGGCGACTTCTACGATCTGGCCGACGAGAAGGGACTGCTGGTGTGGCAGGACTTCTTGTTCGCCTGCGCCGCCTACCCCGAAGAGGAGCCACTGCGGGGCGAGATCGCCGCCGAGGCACGCGACGCGGTGAGCCGCCTGGCCACCCACCCGAGCCTGGCGCTGTGGAACGGCTGCAACGAGAACATCTGGGGCTACCACGACTGGGATTGGCAGGAACCGCTCGGCGAACGAACATGGGGGATCGGGTACTACACCGACGTGCTGCCCAAGATCGTCGCCGAGCTCGATCCCAGCCGGCCGTACCTGCCCGGCAGCCCCTACTCGATGTCCGATGAGATCCACCCCAACGACCCGGCGCACGGCTGCACCCACATCTGGGATGTGTGGAACGACGTCGACTACCAGGCGTACCTCGCGTACCGGCCAAGGTTCGTGGCCGAGTTCGGATTCTGCGGCCCCGCCACAAGATCCACTGTGGACCGAGCAGTCCACGACCGGCCGCTGGCACCCTACGGCCGCGGCATGACCGCGCACATCAAGGCCGCGGAAGGCAACCTGAAGATCGCCCGTGGCCTCGCCGAGTACTTTCCCTCGGCCGCCGACTTCGACGACTGGCACTGGGCCGCACAGCTCAACCAGGCCCGCGCCGTCAGCACCGGCATACAGCACTTCCGGTCGTTGAGCCCATTGTGCTCCGGCACGATCCTCTGGCAACTCAACGACTGCTGGCCGGTCACGTCCTGGTCCACAATCGACGGAGACGGGCGGCTCAAACCGGCGTGGTACGCCCTGCGCGCCAGCTATGCGGACCGGCTGCTGACCGTCCAACCGGACGCTGTTGTGGCCGTGAACGACACCGCCGAGCCATGGGCCGGCCAGATCGATCTCCGGCGCGTCAGCTACGACGGCGAGATCGTGGCGCGGGAATCGCTCTCCCTCAACCTCGCACCCCGCACCACAGGCACCTTCGTCATGCCCCCCGAGCTGACCAGAGCCTCGGAATACGTAGCTCACGTGCTGGTCGCGTCCATTGGCCAGACCCGGGCGTTCTGGTTCTCCACAGCCGACCTCGAGAAAGAACTACCCCCAGCGCTCTTTCACGCGACCGCCGAAGCCGTCGACGGCGGATACCAGATCTCGGTGACAGCCAAAACACTGATCCGGGACCTGACCGTACTGGCAGACCGTGTCGCCGCCGACAGCGTCGTCGACAACGCACTGATCACCCTGCTGCCCGGCGAATCGACCATCTTCACGGTACGAACCGCCGCCATGTTCGACCCGGCGTTACTGCTGTCACCGGTGGTGCTGCGCAGTGCGAACCAACTGGATCATTGACCACCGATCCACGCCGGATGTCGCGCTTGTTGCCGGCGAGAAAGCAGTTGTATCAGAAGAACGTCCGATACGAGCGCCGCCGACTCCGCATCCCCTGCACGTGAAGGAGCCGCTGATGTTCTCTGGCAGAGTCACATAGGTCCTGCCGGTTCTGCTTGCCGCACTGTCCATAGTGTCTGGTCCGCCAGCGCCACAGCACAGGACCAGGTGCCGGTGGTGGCCGCAGCGTGCACGCCGCGCGTCGCGCCGGGTGACCCGACCGTGCCGGTCACAGTCAACGGCACGCGTTACAACGTCGGTAGGTTCGCGGACCGAATAGCGCCAGGCGGCGCTGCCGCCGCCGTTGTCCGGCAGCGCTCGACCACGCCGACGCACAGATGTTGTCCTCGGTACTCACCGAGGACGCTGTCGTCGACCTTACGCCCGCCACCAAGAAGATCGGACTGGAGTTCCCAGTACTGAGCTCGCGTGACACCGTGGTCGCGGCCCTGATCGGCGCGGTTGGTGGGCGCACACCGGGGGTGGAGGCGGGAACTTCGGGGTGGTCACCCGGTACTGGATGCGCACGCCCGGTGCCACCGGCGATGGTCCCGCCCGCCTGCTGCCGAAGCCACCCGCCGTGACACTCGGCGCGACGGTCGGGTGGAGTTGGCTGGGCGCGCCGCGGTGTGCCGGGCAAGCTGTCGTCGGGTCCGCTGAGGTCTGTTGGACCGGTTGGGCTGTAGGTTGCCCGGGTGGATGTGCCGCCGCTGGACCAAGCCGAGATGCGGGCGTGGATGCGTCTCGCGGCGGTGTCCACATTGCTCATCGGTGAGCTGGACGCGCGGTTGCTGCGTTCGGCGGGGTTGAGCCACTTCGAGTACCTGGCGTTGTCGCGCTTGTCCGAGGCGCCGGACCGCACGCTGACGATGTCGGAGCTGGCGGCCCAGACGAACGCCACGCCGTCGCGGATGTCGCACATGGTCACCCGGTTGCAGCGGCGTGGCTACGTCGAACGTTCCCAGTCGCCCGACAGCGGCCGGGTCGTGCTGGCCACGCTGACGGCCGCCGGCTGGGAGCTGGTCGTGCAGACCGCGCCGCTGCACCGCCGTGACGTTCGGGAACTGGTCTTCGACGTGCTCGGGCCGGACCAGGTCGAGGAGTTCAGCGAGATCCTCGGCCGGGTGCTCAGACGGCTCGATCCCGGCAACACGCTCGCCCTGCCCGACCAGGCCTGATTCCACCACACCTGCCTTTCCCGATTGTCCAGCGGATCATGCCCGGGCATACATTTTAATGTTCAAATGTTTGCTGGTATTGTCGCATGTGAAGGTTCAACTATCGAACTAGGGGACCCTTGTGAAACTCACGCGAAGCATCGCGGCCGCGACGGCCCTGGTGGCGATGATCGCCGGGCTGTCGACCGTCCCAGCCGGGGCGACGACCGCCTCCACCCTCGCGGACCACCTGACTCCCAAGGAACGCCTGAACAAACGGGTGGCGATGGCCGCGGTGGACGAATTGCTCAACAAACACGACCTCACCGCGGTCGACCGCTATTACCGAGAGCCCTACATTCAGCACAACCCGGATATCGCCAACGGCTTCGCCGGGGTCAAGGCGGCCATTTCACAGCTGCCGAACCTGCACTACGACGTGTTCAAGGTGCTCGCCGACGGCGATTTCGTCACCGTGGACGCCCGGGTCACCGGACTGGGCGACACCACGAAGATCATCATGGACGTCTTCCGGCTCGACCGCGGCCGGATCGTCGAGCACTGGGACATCATCCAGGACGAGGTACCCGCCGCCGAGACAGCCAGCGGCAACCCGATGATCTCCCCCACCAGGCCCGGCAGGCACTCGCGGTACGACAACGAGCGGATCGTCTTCAGGGCACTGGACGACCTGCTCACCCGGCGGGACCTGACCGCGATCGACCGGTACTGGCGCGACCCGTACATCCAGCATGCGCCGTTCGTGGACAACGGCACCGCCGCCCTGCGCGCGGCGGTCCGCGCTCTGCCGGCCGGCTTCTCCTACGAACCCGGCCTGGTCATGAGCGAGGGCGACGAGGTCGTGGTGCACGCCCGGTTCACCGGGATCGCCCCCACGCCGGTGATCGTCATCCAGATCTTCCGCCTCGATCACGGCAGGATCGTGGAGCACTGGGCGAACGTCCAGAAGGACGTACCCGCCGATCAGAGCGCCAACGGCAACCCGATGACCACTCCCCGCATCACCGCCTGACCATGACCGACGCTCGCCGCCGGGGGCAGTCGCGCATGAGCGACGACGACGGCGAGCTCGCTTATGCCAGCAGTGCCGGTCATGACTCACAACGAGTTCGCCGCCTGCCCAAGGGCGGTCGGACACAAGGAGGACGTGGACTCGATGAGCGGGACGCTCAACGGAAAGGTGGCCCTGGTCACGGGTGCCAGCCGCGGTATCGGCGCGGCGGTGGCCCGCCGGCTGGCCCGTGAGGGTGCGGCCGTGGCGATCACCTACAACTCCTCGCCCGGCCATGCCGAGAACGTCGTCACCGGCATCACCTCCACAGGCGGGCAGGCGATCGCCCTGGCCGCGGACGCGGCGGACCCCGGCGCGGTGCG
>CBIMJO010000833.1:0-5121 GCA_966244135.1 uncultured Actinocrispum sp.
GAGGGCGAGGGCGAGGGCGAGGGCGCAGGTGGCGTTAGGCGCGGTGGATCGCGTGGGCTCCGAGACCTGCGAGATGGTGTCGGGGCGGTGGGCTGCGAAGAGTATGCGGGATCGCGGTCGGGGGAATTGTTGCTGTGGCAGAAACTGATGATGCTGCGGGTGGTCCGCACGCAGTCCGACAGCTGTGGGCGCCGACGATCCGGATCGTGAGTGCGCTATCCGTGCAGCGGGGTTGAGTGGGGACTCTTTGCTGCGGGGTAAGGGTTTTCTCGAGTTGATCTTGATGAGGGCTTGGCCTCCAGCCCCCGGATTCAACGCTACCGGGGTGGACTGACAGGGGTGGGTGGCTGGGGATGAGTTGTCCACAGGGCGGCGGTGGATGGCCGCCGCCCTGTGGGGGGGGGGTTACTTCTTGCCGAAGCCGGCGCGGCGGAGGGCGTCCGCCATGGAGCCGGAGGCGGCTGGTTCGTTGCGGCGCTGGCGTTGCTGGTTGCCGCGTCCGCCACCGCCACCGCCCTGCGGACGGTTGTCGCGGCGGCCGCCTTGTTGCTGCTGCTGCGGTTTGCCGGGCTCGTCCTCCAGGCGGAGGGTGAGGCCGATGCGCTTGCGGGGGATGTCCACTTCGAGGACCTTGACCCGCACGATGTCACCCGGTTTGACGACATCCCGCGGGTCCTTGACGAAGGTGCGGGACATGGCCGACACGTGCACGAGACCGTCCTGGTGCACGCCGATGTCAACGAACGCGCCGAACGCGGCGACGTTGGTGACCACGCCTTCCAGCGTCATCCCCGGTTTGAGATCGGAGATCTTCTCCACGCCGTCGGCGAACGACGCCGTCTTGAACGCGGGACGGGGGTCGCGGCCCGGCTTGTCGAGCTCGGTCAGGATGTCCGTGACTGTGGGCAGACCGAACGTTTCATCCACGAAGTCCTTGGGCTTCAAGGACTTCAATGCGGGGCTGCCGATCAGCTCACGCAGGTCGACCTTGGTGGCGGTCAGGATCCGGCGCACCACCGGGTAGGACTCCGGGTGCACGCTGGAGTTGTCCAGCGGGTCGTCGCCGTTCGGGATCCGCAGGAAGCCCGCGCACTGCTCGAACGCCTTGGGCCCCAGGCGCGTCACGTCCTTCAGCGCGCTGCGCGACCGGAACGGGCCGTTCTTGTCCCGGTGCAGCACGATGTTCTCGGCCAGGCCCTCACCGATGCCGGACACACGGGTCAGCAGCGGCGCCGACGCGGTGTTCACGTCCACACCCACGGCGTTCACGCAGTCCTCGACGACCGCGTCCAGCGACCGCGACAGCTTCCCCTCGGTAAGGTCGTGCTGGTACTGGCCGACGCCGATGCTCTTCGGGTCGATCTTCACCAGCTCCGCCAACGGGTCCTGCAGCCGCCGCGCGATGGACACCGCGCCACGCAGGGAGACGTCCATGCCCGGCAGCTCCTGTGAGGCGTACGCGGACGCGGAGTACACCGACGCGCCCGCCTCGGACACCATCACCTTGGTCAGCCGCAGCTGCTCGTGCAGCTTGATCAGGTCCGCGGCCAGCTTGTCGGTCTCCCGGGACGCCGTGCCGTTGCCGATCGCGATCAGCTCCACGTTGTGCTGCTTGCACAGCACGGCGAGCTTGGCGATCGACTCGTCCCACGCGCGCCGCGGCTCGTGCGGGTAGATCGTGTCGGTGGCCACGACCTTGCCGGTCGCGTCCACCACGGCGACCTTCACACCGGTCCGGAACCCGGGGTCCAGGCCCATCGTCGGGCGGGTGCCGGCCGGCGCGGCCAGCAGCAGGTCCCGCAGGTTCGCCGCGAACACGCGCACGGCCTCTTCCTCGGCCGCGGTGCGCAACCGCATCCGCAGGTCGATGCCCAGGTGCACGAGGATGCGCGTGCGCCAGGCCCAGCGGACCGTGTCGGTCAGCCACTTGTCGGCGGGACGGCCGCGGTCGTCGATGCCGAACTTCGCGGCGATCCGCACCTCGTAGTCGCTCGGGCCCGGCTCGACCTCGTCGGATGGCTCCGGGTTCAGCGTGAGGTCGAGGATCTCCTCCTTCTCACCGCGGAACATCGCCAGGATCCGGTGCGACGGCAGCTTGGTGAACGGCTCGGCGAAGTCGAAGTAGTCGGCGAACTTGGCGCCGTCCTCCTCCTTGCCCTCGCGCACCTTGGCGGCCAGTCGGCCGCGCGACCACATGTGCTCACGCACGTCGCCGATCAGGTCGGCGTCCTCACCGAACCGCTCGACCAGGATCGACCGCGCGCCCTCCAGGGCCGCGGCGGCGTCCGCGACGTTCTTCTCGGCGTCCACGAACCCGGCCGCGGTGGCCTGCGGGTCCAGCGTCGGGTCGGCGAGCAGCTGGTCGGCCAGCGGCTCCAGGCCCGCCTCGCGGGCGATCTGCGCCTTGGTCCGCCGCTTGGGCTTGAACGGCAGGTAGATGTCCTCCAGCCGGCCCTTGGTCTCCGCGGCGTTGATCTGCGCTTCCAGCTCGTCGGTGAGCTTTCCCTGTGAACGCACCGATTCCAGGACCGCCGCCCGCCGCTCCTCGAGCTCGCGCAGGTACCGCAGGCGTTCCTCCAGCGTGCGCAGCTGGGCGTCGTCCAGGGTCCCGGTCACCTCCTTGCGGTACCGGGCGATGAACGGCACGGTCGCGCCGCCGTCGAGCAGGTCGACCGCGGCCTTCACCTGGTTTTCGCGGACACCCAGCTCTTCGGCGATCCGCTGGTCTATCGACAGAGTCACATCGAGCATTCTGCCTAAGCCGTCGTGGCGGCGACAGGCGGGCCGACAGGCCGCCTGACCTGCGTGGTCACCCACATGGAGGAAACTGACGTCCAGTAGGTTACTTGCCCGTAACCCCGCTCTGAGCTGCGCGTTTACCAGGTACGCGATACCCAATGGAGGGTTTATGCGCAGCTCACGGATATTGACCCTGCTGATAACCGTAGCCGCGGCGGGCACCCTGCATGCCCCCGCATCAAGCGCCGCGTCCTTCGGTGCTGCCATCTCCTACCAGTCCATCCCCGGCGCGGGCGGTACGCCCATGCGGGGGTTCGTCGTCACCCCGACCGGTCGTGGTGACGGCCCGTTCCCCTTGCTGGTCATGCCGGCCAGCTGGGGCGTCCCTGATGTGGAATACGTTGGGGCGGCACGGAAACTCGCCGAGCAGAGCGGCGATGTCGTGATCAGTTACACCAGCCGGGGGTTCTACGACTCCGGCGGCGAGATCGATGTGGCCGGGCCGGACACGGTCGAGGACGTCAGCCGGATCATCGACTGGGCGGTGGCCAACGCCCATGCCGACGAGACCCGGGTCGGCGTCGCCGGGATCTCCTACGGCGCGGGCATCGGCCTGCTCGCCGCCGCGAACGACAGCCGGATCAAGGCGGTCGCGTCGATGAGCACCTGGGCCGATCTGGAGGCGAGCCTGTACCCCGGGCAGACCATCAGCCAGCTCTCCGCGGGCGCCCTGCTCGCGGTCGCGCAGGTGGCCGGCAAACCCGGTCCCGACCTGCGGCGGATCACCTCCGAGTTCGCCATGGGCAAGATCGACTACGCCCGCCAGCTGGCGCCGTCGCGCTCCGCGGCGTCGAAACTGGCGCAGGTCAACGCCAACGGCGCGGCCATCCTGATCGCGAACTCCTGGCAGGACGCGATCTTCCCGCCCAACCAGGCGGTCGACTTCTACGACCGGCTGACCACCCCCAAGCGCCTGCTGTTGCAGGGCGGTGACCACGCCACGTCCGAACTGCCCGGCGCGGTGGGCCTGTCCAACGAGGTGTGGGACGCGGCCACGAAGTGGTTCGATCACTACCTCAACGGCGCCGACAACGGCATCGACCGCACCCAGCCGGTGCAGCTGATGTCGGCCAACGCGGGCACCTGGCGCGGATACCCGTCGCTGGCGGCCGCGGCGACGAGGACCGACACGCTCTCGCTGGGCACCAGGACCTTCGGGTCGGGTGTGGACTCGATCGCCAACAGTGGCGTGCCGATTTTGAGCGGCGCGCTGCAGGGGTATCTCAAGATCCCTGTGGGTGTAGTGATTCCCGCAGTGCTACCCACAATTGCCGGCGTGTGGAACGGGCCTGCCTACAGTCAGGCCACAACTGTCGTGGGCAAACCGCGGTTCACTGCAACGGTCACCTCCACGGCCGAGGACACGTCGTTGTTCGTGTACCTGTACGACGTGAACGCTGTCGGCGTCGGCTCGCTCATCACGCACAAACCGTTCACCATCCGCGGCGACAAGTCGGCCACGGTCGACTTCCCGCTCGAGTCGATCTCCTGGTACGTGCCCGCCGGGCACCACCTGGCGGTCGTCGTGGACACGGAGGACATCCGCTACACGAGTGAGAGCCGGATCGGCATGGTCCGGATCAGCGACGGCACCCTGACGGTGCCGCGCCGCTGACGCAGGCCGTCCTCTCGTGAGCGCGCCGATCCGTGCTCACGAGAGGACAATGGCCGGGGCGAGAGGAGTCACCATGTCCATCGCGACCAGCGGCTTGCATCACGTCACCGCGATCGCCGGGGATCCCCAGCGCAACGTCGACTTCTACCTGCGAGCGCTGGGCCTGCGGCTGGTCAAGACCACCGTCAACTTCGACGACCCGGGCACCTACCACCTCTACTACGGCGACAGCTCAGGCAAACCCGGCTCGCTGCTCACGTTCTTCCCGTGGGAGGAGGCGCCCCAGGGCCTGCACGGCCATGGACAGGCCACCACGACGGCGTTCTCCGTGCCGGAGGCCTCGATCGGCTGGTGGAAGTCGCACCTGGCCGAGCACGGCGTCGAGGTCAGCGAGGTGGTCAACCGGGACGACGAGGACGTGCTGACCTTCCGCGATCCCGACGGCCTGGTGATCGCCTTGGTCGCGCACAGCCAGGGCGATCCCCGCGAGCCGTGGGACCACGGGTTCGTCCCGCCTGAGCACGCGGTGAGGGGGCTGCACTCGGTAACGCTGTCGGTGGACCGCGAGGAGGCGACCTCCGAGGCCCTCAGCAGCGACCTCGGCCTGCGCCAGGTCGCCGAGGACAGCAACCGGCTGAGGTTCGCCGCCGGTGAGGGCGGTGCGGGAGCGTTGGTGGACGTTCTGGTGACGCCCGACGAGCCGCGTG
>CBIMJO010000834.1:0-5116 GCA_966244135.1 uncultured Actinocrispum sp.
CAGGCGAGCTCGCCTCCTCGCGTCTCTACAAGGGCCGGATCTCGTCCTTCTCCAGATCGTAGATCATTCTTGTTTCCGTCCACGCAGGCGTCACCATATCCACCAGCTTCCCTACAACCTCGCGCGGGTGAGGCAGCTTGTCGGGGTTCTCCCCGGGCATGGCCTTTGCGCGCATGCCGGTGCGGACGGCGCCGGGCCAGAACACATTCGCCTTGACCTGCGTCGTGCTGAGCTCGCCCGCATAGCTCTTGATCATTGTTTCGAGCGCGGCTTTCGTTGCCGCGTACAGCCCCCAGAACGGCCGCGCCGAGTGCGATGACGACGACGAGACGAACACGGCACGGCCCTGTTCGGCCCGGCGCAGCAGCGGTTCGCCCTGCGCGACCACGTCGGCGGACTCGATGGTCTGTCCCTCCAGCCCTTTCTCCTGGTTCGCCGCTTTGAATCCGGACATGGCGAGGTCGTTGTACGACTCGTCGCCGAGGCCGCCCTGCGCGATCACGATGGCGACCTTCTTGTTCGCCGCCGCCGCGGACGGCGGGGCGGATGTCCCCGACGACCCACAGGCCGCCACGAGGGACAGTGCCGACAGCAGGCTCAACGAGACCAGACGGGTTCGCATAATCCCGGAACTTACACCGAGCGTATTCACACCGAGACTCCGCTTGTTGGCAAAGGCCGGCCGGGGGACCTGTCAGCCGTGGCTCAACCCTGGCTCAGCGCCGCCGCATACGTTCGCGAAAGCCCGCGCCCCCACGGCGCGCGAGCGATCAATCCACCTTTCGCGGGAACGGAGATCCACGTGAGCAGACGCAGGCATACCGTCTGGCTGGCGCTCGTGGCAGCAGCTGCCACCGCGCTGATCACGGCGGGAGCACCGATGGCGAGCGCCGGGGGCCCGGCCCAGACCGGTCCCTCGGCCCGCATGGGGACGGCGGCGGGCGTGCGGGCGCTGGAGGGCGAGGACCCGGTCTGCGCGCCGGGCATCAGCTCCAACGTCAGGGACACCGGCGTGCGGGGCGTCAAACGGGTCAATTACGGCGGCACCCTCGACTGCAATTTCACCCTGGCCGCCTACGCCTACACCTATCTGATCGACCGCACCAGCGGGACCAGCAACGACGGCGGCATCATCAGCTACGGCAACACGATCGACTTCGGCTCGGGCAGCAGCGGGATCAGCGTCGGGTTCCGGGACATCGACGGGCGGACCTACGACGGCGGCCGCAAGGCGGAGGCCGGCTTCTACCTGCGGTTGCGCACGCTGGACGGACGGCCGTGGGCGCCCTGCGGCGATATCGGCCCCGATCTGCGCTACCTGCTCCCGTGTGAGGGGGTGGGAACCGACACGCTGACCGTCCGGATCGGGGCGGGGACGTTCGAGACGGGCCTGGGACCGTACGCGTCGCTGCCGGTCCCGCGCACAGGGCCAGGCTCCGTCACCCGTGACGAGTACACCCGGCAGCACCACGACTACGCGTCGAACGACATCCGGGTCCCTGACAACACCCCGGTGTACGCGATCAAGGCCGGCACGGTCGGCTTCACGTCGAACGACACCGGCAGGTGCGGCGTCGGGATCTACATCCAGGCGGACGGCATCTTCTATCTCTACTGCCATCTGACGTCCCGGCGGGTCGCCATCGGCGCGCAGGTCCTCGCGGGCGACCAGATCGGGGTTTCCGGCCACACCGGAGGTGTGCCACCGCACCTGCATGTGGAGCTGCGGACCGGGCGGGGGACCGGCACCAGGTACTGCCCGCAGACCATGCTGACGGCCATCTACGACGGCCAGACTCCGCCACTGCCGCAGCAGTTGCCCACCATCGGCTGCTTCTACAAGTCGCTCAAGATCAAGACGGACAAAGTCGGCTACCAGGCAGGCGAGGCCCCGCAGTACTCCGTGACCAGCGAGGAACCCAACGCGCCGATCTACTGGTCGTCCACGCGCAACGGTGCCTCCACCGGTGAGGTGCTGGCCTTCTACGGTCACTACACCGACGGGGACGGCAACTTCTCCGCATACGGCGGCGCCTGGCCCGCGGGCGCTGTGGGCAGCTGGACCAAGACGCTCACGCTGCCGACCGAAGATGGGACCATTGAGGACACCGTCTCGTTCGCCGTGGTACCGGCACTGACCTTGTCCATGAACAAGACGGCCTACTTCGTCGGCGAGACACCGTTTTACACAGTGACCAACGCGCCACCCAACACGCCGATCTACTGGTCGTCCACACGCAACGGTGCGTCGACCGGGGAGGTCAACGCGTTCTACGGCCACTACACCGACGCGAACGGCAACTTCTCCGCATATGGCGGTCCGTGGCAGGACGTCCAGACCGGCACCTGGACCAAGTCGGTCACCATCGGCGGCCGGACGTCCACCTTCGGGTTCAGCGTCCTGACCGGCCCGCTGGCCCGTCGGTCCACTGTGGAGTGATCGCGGCTCCCGCTGCCGGGGCGTCCCGGCAGCGGGGAACGCGGATCAGGCGGAGGTGAAGGCGAGCGCGACGTTGTGCCCGCCGAAGCCGAACGAGTCGTTCACGGCGGCCTTGAGGTCCATCTTGCGCGGCTGCCCGGCCACGACCTCCTGGGAGACACCGGGGTCGACGGTCTCCAGGTTGAGCGTCGCGGGCACCACACTGTCCTGAATGGACAGAACGGTGACCAGCGCCTCGACCGCGCCCGCGGCGCCGAGCATGTGACCGAGCGCGCCCTTCGGCGCGGTCAGCACCGGGTGCTCGCCGATCGCCTTGCGGATGGCGATGGTCTCGGTGACGTCACCGACCACAGTGGACGTCGCGTGGCAGTTCACGTGCCCGACGTCGGCGGGGTCGATGCCGCCGGTGCGCAGCGCGGTGGTGATCGCCCTGGCCTGGCCGGAACCCTCCGGGTCCGGGGCGGTGATGTGGTAGCCGTCGGAGCTGGTGCCCACGCCGGCGAGCCGCGCGTAGATCTTCGCCCCGCGCGCCCTGGCGTGCTCCTCGAGCTCCAGCACCAGGATCCCGGCGCCCTCGCCGAGCACGAAGCCGTCCCGGTGGATGTCGAACGGGCGGGAGGCCTTGGTGGGCTCGTCGTTGCGCGTGCTCATGGTGCGCGCCTGGCAGAACCCGGCCATGGTGATACCGGCGATGCACGCTTCCGCGCCACCGGCCAGGACCACGTCCGCCTCACCGGACTTCAGCATCCGGTACCCCCAGGCGATCGCCTCGGCGCCGGACGCGCAGGCCGACACCGGGGCGTGCACCCCGGCCCGGGCCTTCAGCTCGATGCCCACGTGCGCCGCCGGGCCGTTGGGCATCAGCATCGGGACGGTGAGCGGCGAGACCTTGCGCAGGCCGGGCCCCTCCAGCAGGTCGTCCTGGCTGAGCAGGGTGCCCGCGCCGCCGATGCCGGTGCCGATGATCACGGCCAGCCGCTCGGGTTCCACGCCGCCCTCGGCCAGGCCGGAGTCCTTCCAGGCCTCGCGCGAGGCGATCACGGCCACCTGCTCGGACCGGTCCAGCCTGCGGGCCTCGACGCGGGGCAGCACCTCGGTCGGGTCGACCGCGAGCTTGGCGCCGATCCGGGTGGGCAGCTCGTAGTCGTACACCCACTTCTCCTGCAGAGTGGCCACTCCACTCCGGCCGGCCAGCATCGCGTCCCATGTGGTCGGGACGTCCCCACCGAGCGGTGTGGTCGCTCCCAGCCCGGTGATCACGATGTCGTTGCTCATTGCCTCTCCGCCCTAGGTTCGCGGGCCGACGCCGCCGCGCCCGTCATGCGGGGGGCGGCAGGACGCCGGCACGTCTCACACGCTGTTCTTGCTGATGTAGTCGACCGCGTCGCCGACCGTCTTGAGGTTCGCCAGCTCGTCGTCCGGGATCTTGACCCCGAACTTGTCCTCGGCCTGCACGGCGATCTCCACCATGGACAGCGAGTCGATGTCCAGGTCGTCCACGAAGGACTTGTCGACGGTGACGTCATCCTTGGCCACCCCGGCGACCTCTTCCACGATGTCGGCCAGGCCGTCCAGGATTTCCTCGTTCGCCATCGAATTTCCCTTTCTGTTGCAACAAATCAACCATCCGGCACACTGCCGGAGGAGGAGTCTACGGGCTGATCACGACCTGTCCCGCGTAGGACAGGCCCGCGCCGAAGCCGACCATCAGCAGCACGTCACCCGTGCTGACCCGGCCGGCCTTGCGCATGTGGTCCAGCGCGATCGGGATGGACGCCGAGGAGGTGTTGCCGGTGTAGATGATGTCGTCGGCCACCTCCATCTTCTCCTTGGCGCCGGCCGCGCGCAGCTTCTTGGCGATCGCCTCGACGATGCGCAGGTTGGCCTGGTGCGGGATCAGGGCGTCCACATCGGACGGCTGCAGCCCGGCCAGCTCCAGCGCGCGCAGCGCGATCGGCGCGATCTGGGTGGTGGCCCAGCGGAAGACCGTCTGGCCCTCCTGGTAGATGTACCGGTTGTCCCGGTTGTAGATCATGTCGACCATGTCGCCCGCGCTGCCCCACGCCACCGGGCCGATGCCCGGCTCGTCGGACGGTCCCACGACCGCCGCGCCGGCGCCGTCGGCGAAGATGATCGCGTTCGCCCGGTCGGTCGCGTCGACCCAGTCGGTCAGCTTCTCCGCGCCGATCACCAGCACCCGCCCGGCCGAGCCGGAGCGGACCAGGTCGGACGCGGTGGCCAGGGCGTAGCAGAACCCGGCGCAGGCGGCGTTGAGGTCGAACGCGCCCGCGGCCTTCACACCGATCCGGTCGGCCACCTGCGCGGCCGCGTTCGGGATCGGCGAGGGCATCGTGCAGTTGGCCACGATCACGGTGTCCAGATCGGACGGCTGCAGCCCGGCGTCCTCGATCGCGCGGGAGCCCGCGGCCACCGCCATGTCCACAAGGGACAGGTCCGGGCCGGCGAACCGGCGCTCGACGATGCCGACCCGCGTGCGGATCCACTCGTCGCTGGTCTCCATCCGCTGCGACAGGTCGTCGTTGGTGACGACCGTGTCCGGGCGGAAGCTGCCGACACCGAGGATCCGGCTGCCGGCCGATCCGGTCGAGATGTTGAGCGTACTGCTCACTTACTTCGCCTCCACGAACTCCGCCAGGGAGTCCAAGTCCGCCGGGG
>CBIMJO010000835.1:0-5114 GCA_966244135.1 uncultured Actinocrispum sp.
GGTCCGCAGGTACAGCGAATGATCATGGATCGCCGACCCCTGCCCCCCGGCCATGGTCTCGACGATCGCGAGCACGCCGTCCTCCGCCAGCGACCCGGCCAGCCGCTCGAGCAGCGCGGCGCAGGTGGACGGCGGGAACAGGTGACAGACCTGGCCGAGCACGATCAGGTCGTAGGCGCACGGCTCGAACGACATGGTGAACATGTCGCCGTCGAGGTACTCGTACCGGTCGGTGAGCCCGGCGCGCTGCACCGCCCGGCGGGTCGCGGGCAGCACCTGCGGAAGATCCATCGCGGTGACCCGGCAGCCGGGATTCCTGAGGCTGTACGCGATCGTCCACGGCGCCGCCCCCGCGCCCACATCCAGCACGCGCTTGGCTTCGGGCAACACGTCCACGGCCTGGCCGACCGCGTCACCCCAAAGCCCGGCAAGGAAGTTCACCGTCGGCGGGTAGACCTCGCTTGCCGTCGCGGACGTCGACGCCTCGTAGACCGGCGCGCCCGTGCGCACGGCGTCCGGAAGGTGATCCCACAACGGGATCAGCGGATGCAACGCGGCCAGCCCGTTGAGCACCGGCCGGTATCGCCCATCCGCCAGGCGTTCCACGAACCCGCGATCCGCCAGAGCGGACAGTACGACCCGGACCCCGCGCTCGGACGCTCCACAGGTCCGGGCCAGCTCCGCGGGGGCCGCGGGCTCGCGGTCGATCCGGTCCAGCAAGCCCAGCCGGACCGCCGTGGAGAACGCGGCGACCGTCCCGGCCGCCTCGGTCAACGTCAGGAACGGAGTGCTCACGACTCCACCTCCACCATCCCGCGATCGCCGTGCACGGTCACGATCTGCCCGTCCCGCAGGCAACTCGTCGCCGACCCGGTGGCCACCACGGCGGGGATCCGGTACTCGCGGGCGATGATCGCGGGGTGCGACAACGCGCCGCCCGCGTCCGTCACGATCGCGCCCGCCGCCGGGAACAGCACCGACCACGACGGCCGCGTGGACCGGCAGACCAGCACATCGCCCGCCTGGAACCGGTCGAAGTCCCGCTCCGAGGTCATCACCCGCACCGGTCCGCGGTAGCTGCCCGGCGCCCCAGGCACTCCGGTCAGCTTCTTCGAGGTGATCGGCTGTGTGCGGTTGCTCAGGTCCATCGCCAGCACGTGGTCGGCGACCAGCAGCATCGACTCCATGTTGACCCGCAGGTCCTCGCGCAGCCACCGGGTCGACGGCGGCTCGACCTCCTGGCCGTAGCCGCGCGGGCCCGGGTTGGCCAGCGCCCACTCGTGCCTGCCCCGGTTCCCGGTGACCAACGCGCGCCGGTCCTCGCCGTCTCGCAGTGCCGCGAGCACGTCCTCGATGCGCAGGAAGAACACGTCCTCGGCGGTGCCGATCTGGCCGCGCGCCGCGAGCCGTTGCCCGGCCTCCAAAGCGGCGTACCGGCACAACGCGTTCGGCGCGTCCAGAGTGAAGAACACGTTGTCCTCACGGATCGGGTAGGCCCGGATCATCCGGTCGAGGGCGGCGTCGAAGCGCGCGAGATCCTTGCCCCGCAGCTCCGCCCGCGCCTCGGCCGCGGCTTCCTCGCGCCGCTGCTGGAGAACAGCCGAGTCCTCGTCCGGTTCGTAGCCCTTGGCCCGCTGGTCGAGGAGCAGGCTCCACAACAGGCCTGGGACCTCGCCCAGCGTCGGGTCGGCCAGCTCCATCGTCATCGACCGGCAGCCGTAGACGCGGGCGAACTCGATGAACTCGGCGGAGTTCTCCGTTTTCCCGGCCAATGCGCGCAGCTTGCGGGCGGGTTCGGTGGACCGGAACGACAGGCCCGCGAACAGCCGCTGGATCTGCGGCTGGCCCCAGCCGAGCAGGCTCCGGCAGAGCGACGTGAGCTCACCGAGTGCTAGCAGGTGCGCCACGTTGATCCGGAAGTGCGTGTGCCAGCCATCGGACGTCAGCTGCCGCACGGCATCGAGGTGCCGGGCCAGACCCTCGATGTCCAAAGTGGTCCGGCCGGTGTCGCGGAGGGCGCCGATCCGGCGCTCGTACTCCGGCAGGACGTCGGTGTGCCACTCGGCCACGACCCGCTCGGCGAACCCGGTCCGGGCGACCTCCCGCGACCGGCGCATCCGCTTGCGTGCCTCGCCCGACAGCCGCAGCAGCCACGGCAGCAGCCAGCCCGGCGGGGTACGGGCGTCCGGCGGGGCGCCGACGGGTCGCATCGAGATGTACCACCAGCCGCCGATCTCGGTCATCCGCGGCTGCACGAGCAGGCCGAACTCGGCGCAGGCGGCGCCGAAGCCCGCGTCGCCGGCCATCACCGAGGCGCTCAACGGGGTCAGCGGCAACGGGAGGTGCGTGTCGTCCCGCCGCCAGTACCCCGGCGGCACCCGCACCTCGATGGGCACCAGCTCGACCGGTGCGTCGACCGTCCCCCAAGAGTTGTCCATTGCCGAATGGTCGGCGAACTCACCCGTACGCACCATCCGTGGCACTACGTAATCTGCTCCGTGTTGATTGTTTCGGCGGCCCACTTCGCAAGGGCGACCCGGGAGTGCAGGCCGAGCTTCGCGTAGCTGTTGCGCAGGTGCGACTCGACGGTCCGTTCGCTGACGAACAGCCGCGCCGCGATGTCCGCGTTCGACAGTCCCTCGCCGAGCAGCGCCACCACCTCCAGCTCGCGTTTGCTCAGGCCAGGAGCCCTCCGGGCGGCCGGCAGCCGGACGCCGAGCCGCTTGGCCAGCTTTCGGGTCCGCTCCAGCCAGAGCGACATGCCGGCCCACTCGAACACCTCGGCGCACTGTCTCACCGGGTCCGGGTCGCCGGTCTGCTCGACGTGCTCCACCCAGGCCTGCGCGGCCATGGCTTTCGCACCCATCGAGTCCAGCCTGGCCGCGGCCTTGCCCGACATGCCCGGTTCGCCCGCCAGCCCGGCGAGACGGTCGGCGAGGGCGTCGATGAACGGCTTGTCCCGTCCTTCGCGACGCAGCTGGGCCAGGACCTTCTGGGCGTCCTCGGCCCGGCCGGCGGCGACCGCGGCGTGGCCCGCGTACATCAGCCGGAACCCGGCCGAGATCGGGTCGTGCAACGTGCCCGGGAAGTCCGGCAGCTCCGGGGCCAGCTCCGGCTGTTCATTCTGGATGGCCAGGCTGGTCCGGGCGGACGCGTAGATCATGTGCAGCCCGGCCTCCTCCTCGATGCCCGGCCCGTAGAGCGCGGCGGACTCGTCGAGGTCGGCCTCGCCCTCGGCGAGCCGGCCCAGCTCGACGTTCATCCAGCCGCGGATCATCAGCATCCAGGCGTGCATCCGGTGCCGCGTCGAGCGCCGTTCCAGCTCCAGGCCGCGTTCGATCTCGGTGCGCGCGCCCTTGAGGTCGCCGTGCAGGTGCTTGGCGAGGCTGACGTAGTAGTGGCCGGACGCGCGGAACATCGAGTACTCGAACAGCAGCGGCGAGTCCCGGTTGTGCTCGGCGACCCGGACCGCCTCGGCCATGTCCCCGGTGAGGATGCTGATCAGCAGGAGCTGGTTGCCCGCGATGGTGCGCAGCATGGTGGACAACCGGCCGGGGGAGCGTTCGGCGGCCGTGACCATCGCGTCGATCTCGCCGCGGGCGGTCACCCAGTCGTTGGACAGGATCGCCATCGTCGCCTTGGCCAGGTGCGCGGCGGATCCACCGACCTGCATCAGCTCCTGCGCCCCGTACTGCAGCACGGTCCGGTCGTTGGCCCGGATCGCGAAGTTCATCGCCAGCACGGAGTACTCGACCGCGCGGGCCGGGTCGGCGGGCTTGCCGGACGCCATGGCCACGCCGATCGCCCGCCCGCTGGCGTCGAAGTCGCCGCGTTCGGCCTCCAGCAGCGCGAGCCAGAACGCAAGCGGGCCAAGGTGTTCGGTGTGGCCCGCCTGGCGGCCGGCCTCGATGGCCTGGTTCCACGCCTCAACGGCCTGGTCCAGCCGGCCCGCGCCCTGGTGCAGGCGGCCGATCCCGTCGAGCACCCGGACTCTCAGCTCCGCGTCCTTGGCTTCGGCGACTGCGGCCGTCAGGTAGCGCAGCGCCTCGTCCTCGGCGTGGATCTCCAGGGCGCGCAGGCCCGCCTCGGCCAGCACGGTCGCGGTGCGTTCCGGATCGGCCAACGCGCCCGAGCCCAGGTAGTGCGGGGCGAGGGCGAGGACGTCGCCGGGGCGCTCACGGTCGATCGCGGCGGCGACCGCGGCGTGGGCGCGCCTTCGTTCGTGCGCGGTCAGTTCGGCGTAGGCGACCTCGGCGTAGAGCGGGTGCGCGATCCGGTAGAGCACGGTCCGCCCGGCCAGGTGCTCGGTGACGAGTCCACCTTGGACCAGTCCGCGCAGCACGCCGTCGAAGTCGTTGTCGCAGTAGATCTCGCGGAGCAGTTCGTCGGTGCCGGACTCACCCGCGACCGCGACGATCTCGATCAGCTGCCGGGCGGGTTCGCTGATCGCGTGCAACCGGCCGAGCACGACGTCCCGCACGATCGTCGGCAGCGTCGTCTGGGTGATCGGCGCGCTGGTCAGGGCGGTGACGAAGAGCGGGTTGCCTTGGGCGCGCTCGGTCAGGTCGTGGATGAGCTCGCTGGGCGGGGCCTGGCCGAGGATCTCGGTGGCCAGTTCGGTCACCGCCGGGTCGGTCAACGGCTGCAGGGGGATCGCGTCGCGCGGGTCGGTGCGGCGGACCGCCATCGCCAGGTCCCGCAGCGGGCCGACGGGTTCGCGGCAGGTCGTCAGCACGAGCACACCCGGCGCGTTGCGGCTGACGTAGTGCGCGAGCTCGATCGTGCCGAGGTCGGCCCAGTGCAGGTCGTCGAGGAACAGCAAGGCGGGCGCCAGCTTGGCGAGCTGAGCGGTGACCGCCTCGAACATCCGGGCCTTGGCCAGCGTCGGTTCGCCGGGGGAGCTGCGCGGCGCGGCCAACAAGAGGTCCAGCGCGGTGGTGTCCGCACTGGACGGTCGCAGCGCCTCCACGAACGGCGCGTACGCCAGGCCCGCGTGCAACGGATGCGCGCGGCCCTCCAACGTCGCGAACCCCCGCGCCGCCGCTGCCGCGACGACCTCCTGCGCCAACCGGGACTTCCCGATCCCCGCCTCCCCGGACACCAGCACGATCCGG
>CBIMJO010000836.1:0-5111 GCA_966244135.1 uncultured Actinocrispum sp.
GCTCGACGGCACCGGTTCGGATTCGATGTCGCCCGATCGGGAACACACCCGAAAGGGTGATGCGTTGACTGAACGGGCGCGGGATGGGCTACCCTCTGCGCGCTCCGGTCGCCGAAGAGTCTGGGCCGAATCGATTCGGTTGGCCAAGACTCCCACCGCGACCAGGGGAGACGCCCGTCACTCAAATGGCGGGCACAAAACTCGTCCCTGGAACGTTGACCAGCGGCACGAGAGCATCCTAGAGATTTGACCGCAGGGGTGAAAACAAGATGGCGACCGACTACGACGCTCCTCGCCGCAGCGAGGCCGACGACCTCGCCGAGGACTCCCTTGAGGAGTTGAAGGCGCGCCGAAACGAGACGCAGTCCGGTGTTGTCGACGTCGACGAGTCGGATACCGCTGAGAACTTCGAGCTCCCCGGTGCCGACCTGTCCGGCCTCTCCGGCGAGGACCTGACCGTGAAGGTGATTCCCAAGCAGGCGGACGAGTTCACTTGTTCGCACTGCTTCCTGGTGCATCACCGGAGCAGGCTCGCCGAGGAGCGCGACGGCTTGTACGTCTGCCGCGACTGCGCCTGACGAGACCGCACGACGGAGAACAACAGAACAGTCCGATTCCCGGGTACCTGGCCGCTGGTCAGGTACCCGGCGTTGTTTCCGGGGCCTTCTGGCGCAGCAGCTCGGCCACCCGCTCCGGGTGGCGGGTGCTGAACAGCCAGTACGGCGTCGGGTCGTCCGGGTCGGTGAGCTGGACGCGGACGGCGGTGGGTATCCAGCCCTTGTGCAGGACGTAGGCGGCGGGATCGAGGTCCCGGCCCAGAGCGGGACGCTTCTCGTGCCCGGTCAGCACGTCGACCTCACCGGCGAACTTCAACGGCAGGTGCGCGTCACCGACCCACAGCTCGTCGTCGGTGATCCGGACCCGGGCACGCCCGGCCAGGAACATCACCAGACCCGTCAAAGGCAGCAGCACGACGTATGGCAGCCAGGCCCGCACTCCGGGGTAGCCCATGTGGATTTCGGCGGCCAGCAACCCGGCGGCGACGAGCGGGAGCGGCCATCCCCACCAGGCGACGGAGAGCCGCTCGGAGTGGGCGTTCGAGGTGTCGGGCACGGTTCCAGGGTAGTCTCGCCGCTCGTGCCCAGCGTGCAGGTCCTGATTTCCCGGCTCGACCCCGGTGTACCGCTCCCGTCCTACGCTCAGCCCGGCGACGCCGGCGCCGATCTGGTGACCACCTCGGACGTCGTCATCGCGCCCGGAGAGCGCGCGACGATCAGCACCGGTGTCGCCATCGCGCTGCCCGATGGCTACGCGGCGTTCGTTCATCCCCGTTCCGGACTGGCGGCGAGAGCAGGCCTGAGCGTGGTCAACACCCCAGGCACGATCGACTCGGGCTATCGGGGCGAGATCAAGGTCTGCCTGATCAACCACGACCTGCGCGAGCCGATCCGGCTGCGGCGCGGCGACCGGATCGCTCAACTGGTCGTGCAGAAGGTCGAACATGCGGTATTTCAAGAAGTGGAAGAGCTGGCGGACTCACCCAGGGGGGCGGGCGGATACGGCTCGACCGGTGGGCACGCGGTACTCGCGGCCTCAGCACGCGACACGGAGGAATAGGTGGCACTTTTCGGGCGACGCCGACGGGACCGGCCCGCCGACGAGCACGTCGAGCCGGACTTCGACGACTACGACGAGGCCGGGGCCGGGGCGGACGACGACGAGTTCGAGCCCAGCCAGGGCGACCTCGAGTCGCTGGCCGGGCCGTTCGACGCGGAGGACGTGCCCGACGACGGCATCGCGCGGCTGAACCTGGGATCGATCCTGCTGCCGGTGCCGGACGGCGCACAGCTGCAGGTGGAGATGGCCGAACCGGGAGTGGTGAAGGCCGTGCACGTCGCGACCTCGAGCGGGCAGATGACCGTGCACGCCTACGCGGCGCCGCGATCCGGGGGCCTCTGGGAAGAGGTCTGCGGGGAACTGGCCGAGGAGCTCAAGGCCGGCGGCGCGGCCGTGCGGAGCGCGGCCGGTGAGTGGGGCCAGGAGCTGATGGCCTCACAGGGCGACCTGGCGGTGCGGTTCATCGGGGTCAACGGCCCGCGGTGGATGCTGCGTGCCGTCGTCGCCGGTCCTCAGGACCAGGCCGCCCAGGCCGCCCATGGGCTGCGAACCCTGGTCCGCGGCACAGTCGTCGTGCGCGGCACGCAGCCATGGCCGGTCCGTGATCCGCTGCCGATCGAGCTCCCGCCTGAGATCGCTCAGCACATCGCCGAGCAAGGTGGCTGACTCCAGCAGCCCACTGACCCGTCTATCGCCGACTCAAACCGATCGCCGACGCCTTCGAGCCCCCGCATGTAGTGGCGCTGCGTCCTGACTGACTCGGGATGCTTTCAGCCCGCGGGCATGCGTGCTCGAAGGCGTCGGCTTGTATGCGGATGTTCGGCGCTGTGTGCGGCTGTCGTGAGGGCCGTGTGTCTGTGTTCGACGCCGTCTGCAGCGGGTTCGTGAGTCGCACGGAGGCAGTCCGCTCCAGGCATGAACCGCGACGTCCTGTCCGGGGCGCTCGGTTCGGCTGAGGGCCTGGTGGACCCACCGCGCGTCGCCGACCGGATTCAAGAGCCGGGCGGCGGGGTCCTGGACTCGGCGTGGGAGTCGAACTCAGTTCGCGTTCTGGGTGAAGTCGGCCGTGACGAACTCGCCGCTGAAGCCGGACCGGCCGTAGCTGATGTCCTCGTGGGTCTCCGGAGCCCAGCCGTGGCCCGTGAGCCAGGCAACGAAGTCCTGGTCGGGGTCGCTTTTCCACATTTTGGTGAAGTCGACCATGGACGGCATCGCGCTGGCTTGTGTGCGCAACCGGTCACCCGCTGGTGTGTGTTCGAAAGCCAGCATGCTGCCGGGCGCGGACAAGGTAGTGATCGCCTGAAGGAGGTTCGCGGCCTCGACCGGGGCGAGGTAGATCAGCAGCCCCTCGGTGAGCCATGCCGTCGGCGTCGTGGGGGAGAACCCTGTCTCGAGCAGACGTGTCGTCCAGTCTGCGCGTAGATCTGCGGGGACCGGGATCCGCTCGCAGCGAGGTTCGTGTTCGGCCAGAACTGGTTCCTTGAACGCGAGGACGTCAGGCGTGTCGAGTTCGAACAGACGAACCCCGGCCGGCCAGTCCAGACGGAACGCGCGGGTGTCCAGGCCCGCGGCCAGGAGAACGACCTGGCGGCATCCGGAGCCGAGCAGGAAGTCGTCGAAGAACCGCGTCCGGATGGCGCCGTGGGCGGCGAACAGCGCGCCGAGCGACTTCGTGTCTGACGTGAAGTACTGGTCGAAGGCGCCTGGCATGGCGTCAAGGAAGAGCTGTGCCTGCGGATCTTCGAAGAGCCGATCCGCGCGCTTGCTCTCCACAGCCCGCACTGCGGCCATACCTAGCGCGGTCATGCCAAGCTTGTCCATATCGCCGACGATACATCTGCGGCGATAGTTCTGCGAAGATGTATCGTTCCAGATATGGATGGTGGGCAGCTGTACCGGCTTGGGCGGCGACTGATCGAGATCTCCCGGGCCGCGACCGGGCAGGACGACGACCCAGCTCTGACCGCGGGGCAGGTGGCGGTGCTGGAGGACGTGATCAAGAACCCCGACAGCTCGGTCAACGAGATTCGCGACCGGACCGGATTCGTGCAGAGCCATGTGTCCGTGTCGATCGCGAAACTCAAGGAGCGCGGCATCGTCCAGACCGCCCCGGACCCGCTTGACGGCCGCCGGATCCGAGTTCAGGTTGAACCTGAGGCGATGGATGCGATCACGCGTCGCGCGAACCAAGACATCACCGAAGCGATCGCGGCGGCCATTGACGATCCTGAACGAGCGCAGTGGGTGGTCGACTTGCTTGAGGAGTTGGCGCTGCATCTTGCGAAGCGCTAGCCCCAACCCCAAGCGATCCGCGAGTATGCGAACCTCGGTCAGAGGGGTTGTGCTCAGGTTCGACGAAGTGCCGCAGGAAGGCGACTGCGCGGGCGTGTAGGTGCACGACCTTGACATCCGGCGTGCTGGCTTTGGGGCGGAGTCCTGTGCGTGCGGGCTTTTCGTCGATCTGGTGAAGCGCTGTTGCTGTGGGAGATTGGCCACGAGTGAGGCCGTCGCGGGCCACAGGCCGGTAGCTTCTTGGGAATGCCCGATTCTGCGGAGTGGTTCGTCTTTCTTGGGACGGCCACGCTCTTCGCGATCATGCCCGGACCCGGGATCTTCTACGTCCTGGCGCGCAGCCTGCGTGGTGGGCGCTCGGAGGGCATCCGATCCGTGGTGGGCAACGGGATCGGAGCGTGTGTGCACGTTGTCGCGGCAGCGTTCGGGCTGTCCGCGCTGTTGGCGACCTCTGCGACAGCGTTCACGGTGGTGAAGCTGGCTGGCGCGGCCTATCTGGTCTACCTCGGTCTGAAAACGTTGTTCGGCAAGGACGACGCGGAGGCGGCCGTGCTCGCCGACGATGTGGCAGCCCGTAAGGACAAGCGGCGGTCGGTCGTCCTGCAGGGTGTTCTGTCGGAGGTGTTGACCCCCAAGACCGCTCTGTACTTTCTCGCGTTGCTGCCGCACTTCGTGCATCCGGAGCGGGATCCGGCGCCGCTCGTGTTCATGGTGCTCGGCCTGATCGCGGTAGGGATGGCTGTGATGGTCGACCTCCTGGTCGCGATCTTCGCCGGGTACGTCGGCGGGAAGTTGCGGGGGAATCCGCGGTGGCGTATCCGTCAGCGGATCGGTACCGGCCTCACCATGGTCGGGTTGGGTGGGTTGCTCGCGTTCGCCGAACAGAGCTGAACCTGTGGATCGATCGGTTCGTCTCGGGTGGCCGCACTGAGCACGGGTTGTGTTCGTGCTCAGTGCGAAAATCGGTTCTGTGCTGGGTATCTGCGGTCAGATGTTGATCACCGGTTGCGGACTGTCGCGGCGACTGCGGCTCCCGCGCCCAACACCAGGATCAACGTTGTCAGCGCCCAGCGACGTTTTTTCGCGGTGTCCGGAGGTGCCTGGGCCGCGACAGGTTTGGCTGCCGACGGTGGAGGTTGGTGAGTGGTTCGCGGTGGCGGTGGAAGTGGTGGCGATGCGGGTGGTGGGGATGCGGGTGGTTG
>CBIMJO010000837.1:0-5111 GCA_966244135.1 uncultured Actinocrispum sp.
GAAGCCCTGACAACGCTCGACGAGCGAATCTCGTACACATCCCCTCCTTGGTGTTGCGACACCAAGCTAGCTGGTGTCGCGACACCAAGTCAATACCCGCGATCGTCTGGTTCGACAACTAAGAGCCGCAAGGCGATCACTCCCCAAGCAGGCCGAGCGCGCCGTACCAAAGCGGACCGAGGTTGAGCCGATCAGGGTGCAGGACAAGCATTTGGTCGTACAGCTCACGCGCGGTGGGCCGCGCGTCGAGGAGGCGGATGACGTCGTTGAGGTAGCGCCGCGTCTCGTCCAGGATGGCCGGATCGTCTGGCAGCTCACGGTTCTTGTGACCCGCCACGACAAAGCGCGGCGCGAGGGCGGCGACCTTGTCGATGGCGGTCAGCCACTGCCGCAGGCCGTCGTTGCCGCCTTCCAGCAGGTACTGGTGCACGCCGTTGTAGGCGACATCGCCAGCGACGACGAGACCAATGGACGGCACGTGCAGCACCGTGGTGTCGTCGGTGTCGCTGTGGCCGACCTCGACCGCCTGCAGCACTTCACCTTCCAGCTCGAACCCAGCGGGTGGCACGGCAACGGCGTGGATGGTGGTGTCTGGGATCTGGCCGGGGAAGTCGAGGTCCCACAACTGTTCGCGACCGGTGGTGGCCTGCTGGTGCATCAGCTCGATCGTGCCGGGGGTGGCGTAGACGAGCGCGTCGGGGAAGGCCTTGAGCACCTCACTGGCGCCGAACCAATGGTCGCCGTGGCCGTGCGTGGCGTAGATGTGGGTAAGCCGCTTGCCGCTGGCTTTGACCCAGGCGACGACCTGCGAGGTCTGCGTGAGCGTGAGCGGCGGGTCGACCAGGACGGCGTCACGCTCGCCGTGGATGAGGGTGGACGTCACCGGCGAGGAGATGATCGGCTCCCCGGTGGGCAACCGCTGGCCGCGGGCGCGGGGCAGGCCATCGGTGACGATGGTGGCGTAGGTCAGGGACATGACACTCTCCTTATGTAACCATTGTTGTTACGTCAAAAAGCGCGAAAACAACCGCCAAGAGACCTCAGCGAACGGCGATGCTGTCGCGCAGCACATCCGCCACCGTGGTGCGCGCCAGCTCGGCCCGCAGCACCTTCTCGGCGTTCAGGTAGATCGGGTCCAATACGGACTGAATGCCGTGTCCCACCGGGCATTTCTCGTTCGGCGGCGCCGGATGGAGCGCGAACACCGGACCACCCTCCACGGCGTCGTACAAGTCGGCGAGGGTGATCGACTCGGGCGCGCGAGCCAGCCGCCAGCCCGCCCCAGCCCCGCGCCGGGACTCGACCAGGCCCGCTTCCCGGAGATCCCCGAGCATCCGCCGGATCACAACCGGGTTGGTGTTCACGCTGTTGGCGATCTGGTCCGAAGTGGACAGTTCACCGCCCATCCGCTCGCTCAGCCCCATCCACGCCAACGCGTGCGCGGCGATGGTCACCCTGCTGTTCGCGCCCATCACCACCTCCTTGTCGTAACCATAGATGTTACGTCAGGGAACGTCAACCGCGCGTGAAGAAGTCGTTCAGCACGAGCATGGCGGCACCCGCGGCGACCACGTCCGGCCCGAGCGTGGTGAGGCTGACCGAGACGGGCAGCCAGCCGGAGCCGGGCAAGTGTCCGCGGAGTCCGTCGAGGTACTGATCGGGAGCGGCCAGGACGGATCGTCCACTGAGGACGATATGCTCAACGTCCAGCAGCCGCATTAAACCAGCGGTGGCCGTGCCCAGAACATCAATCGCCCGGGTGAGGTCGCCGTCGGCAAGTGCCTGGTTGTGCAGGACTTCGGCGCAGCCTCGCCGCCCGCACGCACACAACGGCCCGTCCAGCTGGATTGTGGTGTGCCCGAACTCGCCCGCGCCGGATCGGGCACCGCGGTGGACCCGCCCGTCAAGCAGCAGGCCCGCGCCCAGTCCGGTGCCGGCAAAGACAACGGCCGCGTGCCGGAAGTCCGGTCCGCGCCGCCATGACTCGCCGAGTACGGCCGCGTTGGTGTCTTTGTCCACCCGCACAGGCACGCCGAGCCGCTTGGTCGCGAGGTCGCGCAACGGAACGTCGTGCCAGCTGGGCATTCCGGTGGCGTCGTGGATGATGCCGGCCCGGTGGTCGAGCGGCCCGACGATCCCGATCCCAACGCCGAGCAGCCGTTCCGACGGGACCGCCGGCATTCCAGCGATCACCCGGGCAAGGTCCTCGACCAGCGCCGACGGACTGAACCCCAAGTCCAGCGGGGTGACCACGCGGTCGAGCACGGTCCCGGCCAGGTCGACCAGCACAACCCGCAGCTCGTCGCGTTCGACATGCACGCCGAACGCGAGACCGCCCCCGGGCACGAGGCGTAGCAGGGTCCGCGGTTTGCCCACTCCGACGTTGTGCGTCCCGGCCGCCTCGAGGACGCCCGCGGCAGTCAGCCTGGCGACGATCTTGGACACCGCCTGCGGGGTCAGCCCACTCTGCTCGGCCAGCTCCACCCTGGTCAGGGGCTCGCCGTCGCGCATCAGCCCGAGGATGACGGCGTCGTTGTATCCACGCAGGAATCCGAGGTCCGCCACGAGACCATGGTCTCACAGTCTCGTAATTACGCTACAGTGTTGCTTTAATAACCGCATGTCATCCGATATCCGTGTCGGCATCCTCGGCTACGGCATCGCCGGCCGGGTGTTCCACGCACCGCTGGTCTCGGCCACACCTGGCATGACGGTCGCCGCGATCGTGACCCGCTCCCCTGAGCGACAGGCGCAGGCCAAGGCAGACAACCCCGGCGCGACCATCCTGAGCAGCGCCGACGAGCTGTTCCGGCTTCCGCTCGACCTGGTCGTCGTGGCGACACCGAACCGGACCCACGTGCCGCTGGCGCTGGCCGCGATCGACGCGGGCATCTCCGTGGTGGTCGACAAGCCGTTCGCGCCGACCGCCGCCGAGGCCAGCAGGATCCGCGATGCCGCCAGCGAGCGTGGCGTTCGGCTCACGGTGTTCCAGAACCGCCGCTGGGACAGTGACTTCCGGACCGTCAGCAAGGTCATCGCCGAGGGCGCCCGCGGCGACGTGCACCGTTTCGAGTCGCGGTACGAACGCTGGGTCCCGGAGATCTGGGACAACTGGCGCGAGTCCGGCGCGCCGGAGGAAGCCGGCGGCGTGCTGTACGACCTCGGCGCTCACCTGGTGGACCAGGCGCTGCACCTGTTCGGCCCGGTGTCCGCGGTCTACGCGGAAACGGACCTGCGCCGGCCCGGTGTCGCGGTCGACGACGACGCCTTCATCGTGTTGACGCACACCAACGGCGTTCGCTCGCACCTCTGGATGAGCTTGAGCGCGGCGCAGCACGGGCCTCGATTCCGTGTGCTGGGCAGCAAAGCGGCGTTCACGATCCACGGCCTGGACAGCCAGGAAGACGCGCTTGCCGCTGGCCGGCGCCCAGGCGACCCCGACTGGGGCAAGGAACCCGAGGCCACCTGGGGCACCCTCGGAGTACTGGACGACACCCAGCCCGTCCCCACCGAACTCGGGGCATACCAACAGTTCTACGAGTCCATTCGGGACGGTGAGGTGCCGGTCGACCCGGAGTCGGCCGAATACGCGCTGCACATCATCGAAGCCGCGTTCACCTCCGCCCGGACCGGAAAGGTCGTGTCACCGTGACAACGAGCCAAGAGCTTGCCGCCCAGGAAGAACAGCTCCAGTTCGACCGGTTCGACAACGAGACGGCGCTCGCCCTCGGCCAGCACCTCCTTGCGGCGGCCCAGCAACGCGCACTTCCCGTCGTGATCTCCGTACGCCGCAACGGCCAACGACTGTTCCACGCCGCGCTCCCCGGCACGTCACCCGACAACGACGCCTGGATCGACCGCAAGAGCCGCGTCGTCGACCGCTACGGCCGCAGCTCCTTCTACATCGGCACGCTGCACCGCGAGTCCGGCACCACCTTCGAGGACCAGTCCAGATTGGACCCCGACCTGTACGCCGCGCACGGTGGCGTGTTCCCGGTCATCGTCCGCAACGTCGGTCCTGTTGGGACAGTCGGCGTCTCCGGTCTCCCTCAAGCAGAAGACCACGCATTCGTCGTCGAACAACTCACGTCGTTCCTGGCCTCGACCCGGTAGCCCGTCACTCAGTACCGCGGCGGTCCAGTGCCGCGAGACGCAGCTCGAGCTGGTCGATCCGGTGGCGCAGCAAGGTGACCTGCGCTTCGAGGCTGATCTCGCGTTCGGCGCGGCGCTGGATGCGCGGGGACTGAGCGGCGCGGGCGACGACGGCGTTGAGAGGGACGAGGCGTTGGGGGCCGTTGGGGCCGTCGACCAGGCGCGACTCGATCTCGCCGTTGCGGTACCACGAGCGCAGCGCCGAACGGGACACCCCGGTCTCCGCCTCGGCCTGTGCGAGCGGGACCCAGGGGGTCTCGTCGAGTTGCGCGAACAGTTCCAGCTCGTCCCGCCACTTGGCGAGGCGGTCGTCCCAGTCGGCTGACACAGGCACCCTCCCACCGTCAACTGCACCCCTACCCTATCATTGACACTGCATTGACAGGGTTAATCGCAGGCTGGACCCTGGGGTCATGTTCGAGCGATTCACCACCGAAGCCCGCCAGGTCGTGGTGCAGGCCCAGGTCGCGGCCGGGGAAATGCAGCACGACTACATCGGCACCGAGCACCTCCTGATCGCCCTGTTCGACGCGCCGGACAGCGTCGCGACCCGGGCACTGCGACGGCTCGGCATGACCAAGGACTCGGTCCGCACCGACATCGAGACGATCATCGGCCGCGGCGAGGAGTCCGCCCCCGGCCGGCACATCCCGTTCACCCAACGGGCGAAGAAGGTCCTCGAACTGGCCCTGCGCGAGGCCCGGCGGCTCGACCGCAACCACATCGGGCCCGAGCACATCCTGCTCGCCCTGCTGCGGGAGGGCGAAGGGGTCGCGGCGCGGATCCTGGTGGAGCGGGGCGGCACCCTGGCCCGCGTCCGGCAGGTCCTGATGGGGGAGATCGCCGGCCAGGTCGTCGGCACGGAAGGCGGCAAGCCCAAGACGACTTCGGCCGCCGAGGACGCCTACTCGGCCGCGGAGGCGCTGGCCGGTGCCGCACCGGTCGGCAGCCACCACCTG
>CBIMJO010000838.1:0-5111 GCA_966244135.1 uncultured Actinocrispum sp.
AGATGTCCATGGGCTTCAAGGGTTTCGGCGTCAGGCTGGCGTCGGAGATGGACCAGTACCGGCCCTCGAACGACACGGACTCCTTGTCCAGCAGCAGCCGCACGGCCCGCATGGTCTCGTCGAAGACGTCGGAGCGCTTGCCCGCGACCGGGAACGCCTGCCGTTCGGGCGAACGCG
Organism: uncultured Actinocrispum sp.; assembly: GCA_966244135.1. GTDB lineage: Bacteria > Actinomycetota > Actinomycetes > Mycobacteriales > Pseudonocardiaceae > Kibdelosporangium. The sequence goes on from CBIMJO010000838.1 coordinate 178, forward strand.
CCGGCTGCAGGCCGAACACCGGCAGCACCCGCTTGGGGTTCAGGGCGGCCAGCGAGATCAGCTGCTTGGCCACGTGCACGGGGTGACGGCCGGGCAGCACCGCGACGCCGGTGCCCACCTTCAGCCGGGTGGTGCGGGACAGCGCGTGGGCCATCCCGATGAACGGGTCCACCTGTTTGGAGAACACGACCTCGGAGAGCCACAGCGAGTCCACGCCGATCGCTTCGGCGTGGTCGACGGCCTCGGAGAAGCCGTCCAGCGATCCGTACCCCACTCCCAGCCGAATCTTCATACTCCCAATCTACGAGCTGAACACGCGTTGGTGAATGTGCGGGACAGCACGTCTCACACCCGGCACTATCATTGTCCTCAGTGGACAATCGTCGGCCGGGTTGTCGCACGCTCGAGATGAGGTGTGCGGCATTGTGCGATCCGGGGCCGGTCCACTGCTGAAATAGTGTTCACCTGGAGAAATGCGCGGTCCGCGAGCCGCCGTCCAGATCCGTTTCGGGCTGCGGTCCCACCCGGCCGCCGATCCGGTTTTTCCGGGCTCATTTGCGCATGTCAGGCCCGCTATTCCGGGAATCGTCGCGCGCTTTTCGTCCCGTCTGGCCGCCCGCCTGAGGCACCGGTCCCGGGCTCCGTGTCCGTATCGATTCACAGATCATCTCGGCCCTCGATTGATCCCGGCCGGTTCGCCGGGTCACGAAGGCCGTCATCTCGCAAAGCCTCCTCGTCAGGCCTCTCCACATCGTCGTTATCGCCGTCGCGGCGGTGCGGGGCCGCCTGGGGGTTGCACCCTTCGGGCGCGCCCGGGCCGCGGGCGAACCGCTCAGGTGGCCTCCCCCGGATGAGGCAAGTGTGATGCAGGTCACATCGTATTCACATTCACGGAGTGATCACTCGGTGCAATCGATTGCCCGGCCGAACCGTGCAGTCAGTGACAGCGGACCGTACAAATTGCGTGACTCAACGTATTTGCATTGTGGCCGACAACGATGTCATGACGGTGTTGCGGTCCTTTGGGGACAGTGGGCGGTTCCGCTTACTGGAACACCCGATTTAGGCCTGGGCAATGATTTCCTGGGATGATTAACAGTGTTCAAGAGCCCCGGCGGAGTTCACGGATGATGTCATGTGGGTTAACTCCGGGCCGCCGGGCGCGGGCGAGCGGCGAGGTCACTCAAACAGTCCTACCTCCCGATGCCTTGCGGGTACTAGATTCCGCAGTGCACGCCGCGGTTGTCGCACGCGTTGTGACCCGTGGGGCGTTGGGAGGGGGCTTGCTCGCGAGGGAGGTCCACAAGCGATTTACCCGGGTTTTGTGAATTCATACAGCCGTCTGTCCTGTGACATCGGGGTTCACTCCGGGTCGCGGGGCGTAGCCGCGTGTGCCTGAACTCGGTGTTATAGCGTGTAAAACCCCGCAGATCTGCGGCAGTGTCGGCGTTATTGCCGAGAATCTCGTAAGATCATCGCGGGTGAGACCACAGGGCTTGGGGAACAACGATGAGGGCTATGTGTGACCGCGTTGGCGCGTGGAGTGATGATGTACCACGCCGTGCCGACACTCCGGTCCACTTAGGAACGAATACTGCAACTTGCAGTGGGGGGTATTCCAGCAGGGGGGCGGTCCTCTTCCTTACCAGGGCGCTGCGTCGAACCGAGGAGGGGTTCCATGCGTCAAACCGTGCGCTGACACAGCGAGCGGAGTCCTCGGCCGGTGCTCAACGGGTCGAATGAGGGTGAGGGACCATGAAGAGCCACAGGCTTGGCGTGGGCGGCCAAGCTGAGATCGGGTACCGGGCGATGCTGACCCGGCCCCGTTGGCAGCCGGAAGAGCTTGCGAGAGCGCTGGCCTGGCCGCATGAGCGGGCCGCCGCGGTACTCGCCGAGCTGCGGGCCGAGGGGCTGGTGATGTGTTCCGCGGTCGAAGTGGGGGCGAGGCGCGCGGTCCAGCCATGCCTGGCCCTGCCGGCGCTGGCGGCGCGAAGACTGGGCGGTGGCAAGATGCCGACCGCCGCGGCCGTGGAAACCTTTGTCTCACTGCATGAGCAGACCACCGGAAGACTTGACGACGCCACCCCACTGTTCGATATGGACGAAGTGACCGCGGTCGTGGAGCGGCTCGCGGCCCGGGTGCGTAACGAAATCGTCTTTCTGTCACCTGTTTATGACCCGTGCTCGTGCGAGTTCGCCGAGCACATAGCCGAAGGCGTGCTGCGCCGCGGCGCAGGTCTGCGTGCCATCTGGAAACACGACGTCGCCGCGTCGTCTTTCGCCGTCTGGCTGGGCAATCGCGGGGTCGGCCCGCGTGCGGCCTCGCTGGTGCCGGTGCGCGCGGTGGTGGTGGACGGACTGGTCGGCGTGGTGCTGGACGAGTCCGGTGCGGGCCGGGTGGTCCGCGACGACACCGAACTGGGCTCGCTGATAGCGCTGGCCGACCGGTTGTGGGTGCAGAGCGTCGAGGTGAGCCAGGAGCAGACCGCGCCACCGACGCGGTCGCGGCACGAGCTTGTGCTGCGGATGCTCGCGCAGGGCCTGACCGACGACGCGATCGCCCGCAGGCTGGGCGTGAGCGTGCGGACCGTCCGGGGAGACGTCGCCTCGGCGATGATCGAGCTGGACGCCCGCTCGAGGTTCCAAGCGGGCGTCCGGGCCATGCAGATGGGCTTGCTTTAGCCGGGCTGTTCGGCCGGCTGTTGCTGTGTGACGGCGCCGGTGGCGCCGTCGACAGTGATGGTTTGTCCTGTGATGATCCGATGTGTCGCATCCGGGACGCCGACGACGGCGGGAATGCCGTACTCGCGGGCCACAACGGCGCCGTGCGAGTTCGAGCCGCCCATTTCCATCACCAGGCCGCCCGCGGTCAGGAACAGCGGTGTCCAGCCCGGATCGGTGCTCGGCGCGACCAGGATCTCGCCGGGTTCCAGGTGCGCGCCAACCGGATCGAGCACCACCCGGGCGATGCCGGTGACGGTGCCCGCGGACGCGGGCGTGCCGAGCAGGCCGTCGGTGGCCGGTGCCTGGGCCAGCGCCTCGGGTTCGGTCCCGTCGGACAGCAGCACGCGGGGGAGCCTGCGGCGCCGCATTTCCAGCTCGTAAGCCGCCCGGCGGGCGGAAATCACCGCGTGCAGGTCGTCCTCGCCGAGCATTTCCCGGAAATCCAGGAAGAACACGTCATCGGCGTGCGCGATCCGGCCGGCCGCGGTCAGTTCCTCACCCACTAGCGCCAGTTGCCGCCGGGCCGCGCCGAGCGCGACGATCAGGTAGTACTTGGGCATTTCCCGCAGACCGATAAGCCGCCGGGCGCGGCCGAGCGCGAAGCGCGCCAGCCACTTTACCCGTGCCTTACCCACCAGCCGGTCAATCGCCGCTTCCGCCTCGGCGGCGCCGCGGGCGAATTGCACATCCGGCGCCAGGTCCGGGTTGTCCAGTCTGAGGTAATTCGCCAGCACACCGAGAATGTGCGTCGGGTCGTCGGCCCAGCGCGGCAGGCCCAGGTCGATCTCGGCGACCGCCCGGTGACCCCACTTGCGGAGGAACTCGTCGATCCCGACGTCCGGCAGTTCGCGGTCCTTGAGCTGCTCGGGTGGCGTGTCCAGGAACAGCGCGCGGGCCTCCGCGCTCGCCCGGATGCGCTTGGCGATCTGCCACAGCTCGAGGTCCATCTCGGTGGTGATGTTGTGCGGCAGGCCGCGCAGCGCCTCCTGGACGTCGGCGGTCGCGGTGAGCTTGCGGGCCAGGCCCAGCATCGCGAACCCGGCCAGCGCGGACGGGAACACCGTGGGCACCACCGGGAAGACCTCGTAGAGGACCTTGCGGACGTGCTCGATCCGCTGCTGCCTGGTCGCCGGTTCGGCCAGCTGCGTGCTCGCCTCGAGCGTCTCGCCGACCTTCGCCGCGTACCGGTGGGCGGCATCCGGGTTCACGATCGACTGCAGGAGCCGGAACGGGATGCCGAACCTGAAGGCGACCTTGACCAGCCGGCGCACGAACTTGGCGCGGGACTTGTACTTGAGGCTGAACCTGGGGTCGTCGAACAGTCCTTTGAGGACCTTGCCGGACCGCGCCTCCATCACGCCGAGGACCTTCGGCACGATGGTCCGGCCGACCGTGCTGCGGATCAGGACGGTGGCGTCGATGAAGATCCGCTGACCCGCGACGACGAACATCGGCGGGCCATCGAGCCGGTCCTTGACGTGGTAGCCGACGATGTTCTCGCTGACCGAGCTCGCGATGAGCCTGATCGCGGCCAGGCCGCTGGGGGTGATCGGGCGGTAGAGGCCCTGGGCGACGCTGAACGAGAAGTACGCCCGCGGGTCCTCCGGCGTTGGTTCGGGCAGCGGGTAGAGGGTGGTGATCGGGCGGGCCTGGGTGAGCCAGAGCGTGCCGTCCGCGATGGCCCACTCGGTGTCCTGCGGGCTGCCGTAGTGGTTCTCCGTTGCCTCGCCGAGCTTTGCCAGGGCCAGGACCTGCTCGTCGCTGAGACACGGGTCCGTGCCGTCCTGCTCGATCTGTTCGGTGCCGCCATCCGGGCGCGACCGGATCACGATCCGCTTGTCGCCCAGGCGTCTTTCGGTGATCTCGTTGTTGGTCACCACGAAGTGGTCGGGGTTGACCGCGCCGGAGACGACCGCTTCGCCCAGGCCCGGGCTGGCGTCGATCACGTACTGGTGGCGGCGCCCGGTGACGGGGTTGGCGGTGAACATCACGCCGGCCACATCGGACTGGACCATCTGCTGGATGACGACCGCGAGCTGGACCGTGTCGTCGTCGATTCCGTTGGTGGCACGGTAGGAGATGGCGCGTTCCGTCCACAGCGATGCCCAGCAGTGCCGGGTGGCTTCGAGAACCGCTTGTGCGCCAATGATGTTGAGGTAGGTGTCCTGCTGGCCGGCGAAGCTGGCGAACGGCAGGTCCTCGGCGGTGGC
>CBIMJO010000839.1:0-5108 GCA_966244135.1 uncultured Actinocrispum sp.
TTGCCGGGTGGGACTGGGGTGGGTATGCGCAAGTTGTTCTTGTTGCTGGTGGTTATGGCCGGCTTGGTGGTGGTGGTGCCGTCCGCGGTTGGGTTCGCGGTGGAGGGGCTGCCGTCGGTGCAGGCCGACCGGGTCAGTGCGTTGGCGACGGCGAGGGTCGCGAAGCGCAGGGTGGAGGCACTGGACCAGCGGACTGAGACGCGGGAGGTGTTCGCCAATCCGGATGGGACCATGACTGCGCGGATTTCGGCTGTGCCGCAGCGGGTACGGCAGGGTGGTAACTGGGTTCCGGTGGATACGCGGCTGGGGTTCCGGCTGGATGGGTCCGTGGCGCCGAACGCGGTCGTGACGCCGCTGGTTTTCTCGGGTGGTGGTAGCGGGCCGGCCATCAGGTTCGGTGCCGACAAGCAGCAGATCGCGTTCAGCTGGCCCAGTGCGCTGCCGAAGCCGGTGCTCGACGGCGACACGGCGACGTATCCCGAGGTCCTGCCCGGGGTCGACCTGCAGGTCAAGGCGTACAGCGACCGGTTCACCCACGACCTCGTGGTGAAGACTCCCCAGGCCGCGAAGAACCCCGCGCTGCGGACCGTCCGGTTCGGCATGCACACCACCGGCCTCACGGTCCGGACCGAGGCGAGCGGTGGGCTGAGCGCCACGACGCCCGGCGGGGACGTGGTGTTCCAGGCGCCGCCGCCGGTCATGCGGGACTCCACCGGCAACAGCAAGGTGCCGCCGAAGAGTGCCCTGCTCGGCGTGCACGTCCAGCCGGGCTCGCTGGCGCTGACCACGGACCAGGCGCTGTTCGACGACCCCGCCACCAAGTACCCGGTGAAGGTCGACCCGGGCTGGGAGGCCGGCAAGTCCGGGTGGGCCGAGGCGTACCTGCAGCCGTCCGAGTACGTCGGCAACAGCTACTGGGGCGGCGACGGCGACAACGTCGCCAAAGTCGGCTTCTCCAGCTGGAACTGGCCGACCGTGCAGGTCCACTCGTACTTCCAGTTCGACATCGGCGACTTCCTCGGCCGGAACGGCGCCCCGAACGCGCACGTCCTCAGCGCCGGGTTCAACGTGCTCGAGACCTGGGCGCCGACCTGCACCGCCACGAAGGTTGACCTGTTCGAGACCAGCCCGATCAGCGCGGCCAACCCGCCACGTGGGAACGCGCAGCCCGCCCAGGGCGCCCTGAACGACGCACCCTCGGCCGCGCACGGCTGGGTCGACAGCAACGGGGTACTGCGCTGCGCCGACGACTTCGTCGGGTTCAACGTGATCCAGGTGATGCGGGACGCTCTGGGTGCGAACTCGAGCACCGCGACGCTGATGATGCGGGCCGACGACGAGAGCAGCGCAAGCGGCAACAACAGTTGGAAGAAGTTCAACCCGGACACCGCGCGCCTGGATGTCACCTACAACTGGCTGCCCAATGCGCCGACCGGCCTGTCCTACGGCCCGTCGACGCACCCGTGCAGCTATTTCCCCGACCAGGGCTACGTCCCTACCGCCCGGCCGACGCTGCGCGCGGCCGACCTGACCGACCCCGACGGCGGGCCGGTCCAGGCCAACTTCGACTACTGGGTGCACGGCGGCTCCGCGCCGGTCGGCAACACCGTCACCGTCGCCCAGGAGTCCGGCAGTCCGTTCACGTTCACCGTCCCCAAGGGCGTCTACAAGGACGGCGACGTGATCGCCTGGCGCGTCCAGGGCGTGAACGACCTCGGCGGCGGCACCTTGGACGTCGGGCCGTGGTCCGACTGGTGCGACCTTCAGGTCGACACCACCCCGCCGGACAAGCCATCGGGAGTCACGTCAACCGACTACCCGGCGAACACCGCCGCGGGCGCTCCGGGGAAGACCGGCAGGTTCACGTTCACCAACGGCGGCGTCGGCGATATCGGCTCGTACCGGTACAGCATCGGCGGCGACACGCCGGTGACCGTCCAAGCGGGAGCGGATGGCAACGCGACGACCAACATCACGCCGCTCAAGCCCGGCCCGACCGACATCTCGGTGCTGAGCGTGGACCGCGCGGGCAACGTCAGTCCACAGTCGACGGTGTACCACATCAACGTCAGCACGGATCCGAACGCGACGAAACCCATTGGCTGGTGGAAACTCGACGGCACCGCGCCGTCCACGACCGTCACCGACGACTCCGGCAACGGCCACCCCGCGTCCTTCGACCCCGCGCAGTCGAACTGGACACCCGGGCGCGTCGGCGGTGCCGTGTCGTTCCACGGGGCCACGGCGTGGGCGTCGACCACTGGCGGACCAGTAGTTGACACGTCAGGCAGTTTCTCAGTGTCCGCGTGGGTGCGGCTGGACAACAACCTGGACGCCCCGCAGACCGCGGTGAGCGAGGACGGCAATGGGGTCAGCGCTTTCTTTCTGGGATACCACCCGTCGCACCACGCGTAGGAGTTCTCCTTGACCCAGAATGACGACACCGTAGGCGTCCCGGTGGACACGGTGTGGGGTGGCACACCTGTGCTGGGCGCATGGACGAACCTGATCGGCACCTACGACGCCGCCACCGGCATCGCCCGGCTCTACGTCGACGGCCGGCTCGTCGGCCAGGGCACGCACACCTCGGTGTGGAAGGCGGCCGGGAACCTGCAGATCGGCCGGGCGAAGTGGACGAACATCCTGGCCAACCACCTGCTCGGCGCGATCGACGACGTCCGCGTGTACAACCGGGTGCTCGGCAACGGTGTCCAGGACTAGACACAGTGGACACTCATGGACAGTGACATCCACACGCTGTCAACGGTTCCGTCATTGGACCACGACTGGGTGCCGGCGTCGTCGACGTCGGTCACGGACACCGTCGGCGGGTTGATCGCGACCGCGGTTAACGGCGCGACCGTCAGCAACGGCACGATCCGGTTCCCCGACCCGCTGAACGGTTCGGTGACCACCGCGTCCAAAGGTGTCCGTACCGACGCGAGCTTCACCGTTACCGCACAGGTTGAGCTGGACCAGATCGACGGCACCAGCCGGATCGCGGTCACCCAGCTCGGCACCCATCTCGGCGGGTTCTACCTCGGCTACGACGGCACGTTGCGCCAGTGGGTGTTCACGGTGCCGAAGTCCGATGTGGACAATGCGGAGCTCAGTGACGTCCACGCCCAGACGGCACCCGTCGCGGGCAAGGTGACGACGTTGACCGGGGTCTACGACCTGCCCGCGCAACAGTTGTCGATCTACGTGAACGGCCTGTTCAGTGGCTCGACCCAGCTCTCCCATCCAGCCGGCCAGAACAACCTCGCGGGCTGGCAGGCGACCGGCGCGGTCCAGTTCGGCACCGCCCAGGCCAACAGCCAGCCGTTGGTGATGCGCTGGATCGGCGGCTCGATCGGCGAAGTGCGGCTCTACAGTGGAGTCCTGGGCGCCAACGACGTCTGCCGGGTCGCGTGCCCGTCCTTCGCCCGTAACCAGACCCGTAACTAGAGAGGTGGCTCTTGTTCGGATCGCGTAAGCATCTCAAGTCCTTCACGGTCGCTGTCTTGTTGGCGTCCATGGTGGTGTTGCCTGCCACGGCCGGATCCGCGGCGGCGTCGCCCTTCGTGCGTTCGTCGCCGTCGAGCCCGCAGGTCTTCCCTCCGGTCCCGGGCAACAACGTGCCGGTGAAACCGCCGATCGGGGCACCGCCGACGCCGAAGACACCGAAGGTGACGAGACCGGTCGCGTGGCCGGCCGCCGCTGCCGCCGACGTCGCGTCGAACACCCAGTCCTCGTTGCCAGTCAAGATAAAGGACGCTCCGGCCAAGGTGCACGTCCAGGTGGACGACCAGAAAGCCGCGGCGGCGTCCGGCGTCACCGGGCTACGGTTCCAGGTCGCTCGCACGGACGGCGTGAAAGCCGGCGCGACTGTGCCCGTCGACGTCGACTACTCGTCGTTCGCCGGTGCGTACGGCGGTGACTGGGCCGGCCGCCTGCGGCTTGTGCAGCTGCCCGCCTGTGCTGCGACCACACCGGACAAGCCGGAGTGCCGGACGCAGAAACCCATCGCATCGAGCAACAACGCCAAGACGTCCACAGTGTCCGGTCAGGTGCCGGTCGGCGCGGACAACGCGGTGTTCGCGGTCGCTGCGGGATCGTCGAGCGGCGATGGCGACTACAAGGCGACGCCGTTGACGTCGACCGACACCTGGCAGGTGTCGCCGAACAGCGGCGCGTTCACCTGGTCCGCGCCGATCAACGTGCCGGCTGTGCCGGGTGGGCTGGAGCCGAACCTGGACATGGGGTATTCATCGTCCAGTGTGGACGGCCGGACGGCCGGCAAGAACAACCAGACCTCGTGGATCGGCGACGGCTGGGACCTCTCGCCCGGATCGGTCACCCGCTCCTACAAGTCCTGTGCCGCCGACGGCAACCAGACCGGTGACGAGTGCTGGGCCGGCGAGGACTACGTCAGCGTCGACATCGGCGGCAAGGCCAACCAGCTGGTGCTGCAGAACGGCACCTGGCACATGGCGCACGACAATGGGGAACGTGTCCAGCATGTGACCCCGTCGTCCGGCACGGTCGCGGGCGACTACTGGGTGGTCACCGAAACCGGTGGCACGCAGTACTGGTTCGGTGCCGACCAGTCCCGCCCGAGTGGCGGCGCGGCGACGAACGCGACCCTCGCGGTTCCGGTCTACGGCAACAACCCCGGCGAGCCGTGCTACAACAGCGATTTCGCCAAGGCGCAGTGCAGCCAGCCGTGGAAGTGGAACCTGGACTACGTCGTCGACAGCCACGGCGACACGATGACGTACTACTACGACAAGGAAACCAACTCCTACGGCGCGAACAACGGCACCAACACCCTCGGCTACGACCGGTCGGGCACGCTGAACCACGTCGACTACGGCACCCGCACGGACGATCCGGCCGGCACGACCGCGCCCGCCCAGGTGTTCTTCGCCACCGGCGACCGGTGCCTGACCACGAGCTGCGGCACGCACGACGCCACCAACTGGCCGGACACCCCGTGGGACCGGCAGTGCACCGCGAACTGCAACAGCACGTTCGGCTCACCGACGTTCTGGAGCACCAAGCGGCTGACCTCGATCACCACGAAGGTGAACGGGCAGGCCGTTGACACCTGGGCGATGGACGACACG
>CBIMJO010000840.1:0-5108 GCA_966244135.1 uncultured Actinocrispum sp.
GCGTCGGAGCTCAGCACGAACAGGGCCGACGTGCCGGGGCCGACGTCCTCGCGGACCCGGTTGATCAGGTCGTCGTCGATGCCGACGTCGGTCAGCGACCCGGTCATCGCGCCGAGCCCCGCGCCGATCGCGGCGCCCAGCAGCGGAATGAAGAAGATCAGGCCGAACAGCATGCCCCAGAACGCGCCGCTGAGCGAGGCCGACCCGGCGAGGTTGTGCAGCTGACGGGTCTTGGGGCGTTTGCGGTCGGCGGGCCAGGACACGGTCGCCGCGTCGTGGATGCTGATCAGGCCGTCGCGGGCCAGGCCGGCGAGGATGGTCCCGGCGCGTTCGGCGCCGTCGGGGGTACTGAACCGCCAGATCGTCAAGGTGGCCATGGAGCTGTCCTTTCGGTCTTGGAACGGGAGAAGAAGCGTTTCCGGGCCGGGCGCTGCGGTGAGCGCAGCAGGGCGCCCGCCCAGTTGGCCTGCGGGTCGATGTCGGGATCGCCAGCAGCGCCCCGAGCGGGCCGAGCACCCACGCCCAGAACACCAGCGACACGAACGCCATCACCGACGACAGCCCGACGCTGTCACCGACGTAGATGGGCTGGATCAGGGACTGGACAACGAAGTTGACCGCCCAGTAGATCAGGATCACCACGAGCATCAGCTGCCAGCCGCCGGCGAGCAGGGCCAGCGCTGCGGGCGGGATCAGGCCCATCAGGAACCCGATGTTCGGGATGTAGTTGGTGACGAACGACAACAGTCCCCACAGGACCGGCAGTGGAATGCCCAGCAACGCCAGGGCGACGCTGTCGAACACCGCGATGATCAACCCGAACACCGTCGTCACGATCAGGTACGACCGGGTCTTGCGGGCGAAGCTGCGCAGAGCCACCGAGATGTGCGGCCGGTCGCCGCCGATCTCGGTGAGCCGGACGTCCATCCCGGTGGCCTCCATGCTGAAGAACAGCAGCAGCGCCAACAGGAACACCAGACTCGTGGTCAGCCCGGTCAGATCACGCACGATCGACCCCACGTACGGCACGATCTTGCCGAAGTCCAGGCCGGACAAGGCATCGCGCACCTCGCTGGGCGAGACGCCGAACCGGCCCAGCACCACCGAGACATCGTGCACGATGCCGTCGACCCGGTCGGCGTACCGCGGCAGCGTCGTCGCCAGCTGGGCGATCGACACGAACGCCACGATGGCGACCGCGACGAGTGTGCCGTACACCAGCAGGACCATCACCAGCGTGGCGGCCCAGCTGGGGAACCCGATGCGGCGCAACCGGTTGTGCGCCGGGCTGACCACGATCACGATGATCAGGGCCAGCAGGATCGGGGTGATCAGCCAGGCCGCCGACATCAGCCCGGCGACCGTGATCACGGCGGACGCCGTGCCGAGCAGCAGAACCAGTGCGCGGGGCATGCCAGCGGTCAAGACAGATCGCCCGTTTCGTTGCCGTGCACCACGATCGCCCAGATCACCACCACGCACAGCGCGATCACGATGGTGGACCAGACCGGGTAGGCGGGGATGAAGGCGAGCTGGGCGATCGCGTTGATCGACGCCAGCGCGACCGCTGTTACCCGCGCCCACATCGCCCCCGTCAGCAACGCGATGCCGGCCAGGCCGACCAGCCCGCCGAGGATCAGGTGCAGCCAGCCCCACGCGGTCAGGTCCAGCAGCACCAGGTGCTCGCCGTTGGAGACGTAGAAACTGCGGTTGAACAGCGCCACCAGGCCCTCGACCGCGTTGAAGACCCCGGCGAGGATCATCATGATCGACGCGAACCAGATCCAGCCGGACCAGACGGTGATCTTGGACCGCTCCGCGGACGAGACATCCTGGCGATGGGTGGTGTAGTCGGTCATCTTGCCTCCTTGAGTTGTGTGGCAAGCAGTTCAGCGCCGGCCGGCCCGGTTGAGGTAGGTGTTGAGCACCAGGTGCACCTCCGGGCCGGACAGCGGGAGCATGTGGCTGCCCAGCAGGTGTTCCACCGGGAACCGGAGGAACCAGCCCACCGCGCGGGCGAACGGCCCGCCCGGCTGTGGCCGCACGCCGATGTTGTGCTGCCACATGCATGGCTCGTCGGTGAGGATGGCGACCCGGTGGTGCGGCAGGTAGATGTTCATCCCGGCGACGGTGCCGGTGCCGACCGGCAGCAGCCGCACGGTGACTCCGGCCAGATCCAGGATGCACTCCCGGTCGATGATCAGGTTGGGCGCGATCCCCCGGGACGGCCTGGTGGGACGGCCCGCGGCGAGGACGACCACCCGGCCCGAGTCGGCGCTGTCGTGGTCGGTGATCCCGGTGGTGCCGCGGCAGCTGTCGGTGGGGTGGTGCGGGTAGATGATCGTCCTCAGTGGACGGTCGGTCAGCTTGGCGATGGCCTCGCCGATCGCGGCGACGTGCCGGTGCGTGGTGCCGGTGTTGACCAGGATCAGCCCGTCGCTGCCCTCGATCAGCACGCAGTTGAGGGTGCGCGCGGTCGGCGGGCGCAGGATCCAGACCGGCAGGTCGGCGATCCGGCGCACGGACGGCCGCGGCGGCCCCTGCCACGGCTTGGTCTTCGCCGGCGCGCTCATCGCGTCGCCGACGTGTGGATGTGCTGCAGCGCCGACCACAGCTCGCCTGCGGCCCGTTGCGGCCCGTCGGCGTCGATCGCCGGTGGTTCGGTGGCCTGGACCTGCTTGATCAGCTCACCGGCCAGTGCGTGCAGACTGATGTTCGACCGGCGGCCCGCGTCCTGCAACAGCAGCCACGCCATGGTCGGGTCGGTCCGGCAGGTGGCCATCACCACGCCCTTCGCCTGTTCGATCATGTACCTGCGTTGCAGGGCGGCCAGCACGCGGCCGGTGCGCTGGTCGGTACCGGACACTGTGGACAGTGCCGCGATGTCGGCGGTGACCAGCCGCTCGTACCGGGTGAGCACGTCCAGGGCGTCCTCGGCCGGGGAATGCGCCAGATACGCCGAGATCACCACGAGACCAGCGTCGTCCTGCAGGCCGGGCAGCGAGACGACACTGCGCACCTTCTGCAGGACCCGGGCGTGCTGCGGGTGCTCGGCGCACGCCCGGGCGAGGTCGAGCTGGTTCCAGCGCCGGTCGTTCCACAGGTCGTCGCTGGTGACCGGGCCATCGCTGAGCGCCGCGTCGCGGGTCGGGCCGGTCCCGTGGCGCAGCTGGGCGTCCTGCACGGCCGAACCGACGCCGTACGAGGCGAAGACCATCGGCGTGTCCTGCCGGTAGGCGGTGATGTCGGCACCGAGCAACCAGGGCAGGTCCTGCGCCATCGCGGCCAGCACCCCGTCCATCAGGTCCTCCAGCCGGGCTTGACTCACTTGCACCGTTCCTCCTTCGTGTCCCAGGTGGACAGCACGAACTCTGGCCGCCGTCAGGGTTCCCGCGCGTCCCCCGGAACGGATGAGACTGATCGTCACAGCAGGCCCCGTTCCCGGGCCACGGCCACCGCGTCACGCCGGTGGTTCACGCCGAGCTTCCGGTAGATCCCGCGCAGATGGGTCTTGACCGTGTTGACCGAGACGAACATCGAGTCGGCGATCTCCTCGGTCGTGCGCATCGACGGCAGCTCGATGAGCAGGTCGTGTTCGCGGCTGGTGAGCTGGTCCACCGGCGCGGTCCGCGGGGCCGGCAACGCGGCCAGGGCACTGGAGACGAACCGGTCGAGCTTGCCGAACCGCCCGGCGCCCTTCACCAGCAGATCCCGGACCGGCGGCCCGGCCGCGCGAAAAGGGCGCAGCGCCGACAACGGCTCGGCGAGTGCCAGTGCTTTGGCGATGGCACTGTGTGCGTGGTGGTAGTCGTCCGCGCGAGTGAGCAGAATGGCCTCCAGCAGCCAGGAATCGATCACTGTGGTGACCGCGACCGCGTCGGTGTCTCCATTGAGGACCGGAGCGAGGACTTTCCGTGCCTGTGCGGACTTCGACCGGTGCGCCTGGAGAGCTGCCTGCACGTAAAGGTGTTCGGCGGTGTCGCCGAGGTCCCTCTCGACCTGGAGTGTCACCTCGGCCGCCCAGTCGACCAGTCCGGTGGCCAACGCGATTCGTTGCGCGGCAAGCGCGACGTAGGCGAAAAGCTGTGGTGCTATGGCGGCGGCGGTGAGACGGCGCCATCGGTGGCGGAGTGTCTCGGCGACGGCTTCGGACGGCGGGTCATCGTCGAACGCGACGATCGCGTCGAGGGCCAGCGTCGCCAGGGCGGCCGGTGGGACCGCGTTGGTTGGCAGCATTTCCCGTGCGGTCGTGACGAACTTCCGTGCGGCACCGGCATCCACGCGGAGGTAGGCGAGGGCGGCCCGCATCGTGTACGCGGGCAGGCAGGGCAGGCTCCGCTCCCAGCCTCGTTCGGTGGCGAAGGCGATGGCGTCCGCCGCCTGAGCGTCCATCTGGGACAGTTCGCCGCGGACGCCCGCGATGGACGCCAGCTGCACCAGGCAGCGCAGTGTGGCGTTGTCGAGACCTGCGCTGGCAGCGAGCTTCTGGGCCTGCTGGACAACGCCTTCCGCCTGGGTGTGGTCGCCCCGGACGATCAGGGCGTTGCCGTGGTTGATCAGGGCGAGGGTGTCGACGTCGTCGTCCCCGGTCGGCTCGGGCGCCGCGTCATCGACGATGTGCCCGGCGAGCAGGGCTCGCTGCTGTGTCAAAGTCGCGTGCAGTGGCGTACCTGGATCTACTGTGGACAGATACTGGTCGGCCGACGGCAGGTCGCTGAGATCCAGTGCCGCCGCGGCGGCCACCAATGCCGTCGAGGGTGAGGTGACCGGACGTCCGCTCAGCAGTGAATACAGCTCGGCCGAGTGTCCACTGAGGATCATCCGGAGCCCGCACGATCCGGCCAGGTCCTCGATCAGGCCGGGCTGGTCGGCGGCGATCGCGTGGGTGAGCGCCGGCAGCGGCAGGCCCGCGTCCCGGAACCACTCGGCGGCGATCTGGTGCAGGTTGTTGCGCACCAACGGTTGCCGCCGGTCCAGTTCGGCCAGCAGCACCGTGCGCAGGGCCGGGTGATAGCGGTACCACCCGCCCGGCTCCGCTGTCCGGGTGACCAGGGCGTTGGCTCGGTCGAGGCGGTGCTTCCGCAAGCCCATCCCGCCGCCAACCCCGC
>CBIMJO010000841.1:0-5104 GCA_966244135.1 uncultured Actinocrispum sp.
GAACGCCCGCGTGCTCAAGTGGGCCATCGAACGTGTCGACGGCACCGCCGCCGCCGTCGACACCCCCATCGGCTGGATCCCTGCCGCGGGCGCGCTGGACCTGAAAGGCTTGGACGCCCCGGTGGCGGACGTCGAGGCCGCACTCGAGGTCGACGCCGAGGAATGGCAGGCCGAGATCACGCAGATCGAGGAGTGGTTCGCCGCCATCGGCGACAAGCTCCCCACCGCGCTGCATGACGAACTGGAAGCCCTCAAATACCGTCTTGACGTGACGTCGGCACCATGACGTTCCCTGCGTCCGCCCCGGCCCGCACGCGGCCGGGGACGGTGACGAAACGGCTGATGTTCTTCTCCAGCGGTTCCCATCCCGCCCTGGCCGAACAGATCGCCGGCCATCTCGGCGTGTCGATCGCACCGCAGACAGCCCACGAGTTCGCCAACGGCGAACGGTTCGTGCGGTTCGATGCTTCAGTCCGTGGCAGCGACGCGTTCGTGCTGCAGGCTCCCGCCGCGCCGCTCAACACCTGGCTCATCGAGCAGCTGATCATGGTGGATGCGCTCAAACGCGCCAGCGCGCAGCACATCACCGTGGTCCTGCCGTTCTACCCGTACTCCCGGCAGGACAAGAAACACACCGGCCGGGAACCGATCAGCGCACGGCTGGTGGCCGACCTGTTCGCCGTCGCGGGTGCGGAGCGGATCATGACCGTTGACCTGCACACCCCACAGGCACAAGGGTTTTTCGACGGCCCGGTCGACCACCTGCTCGTCCAGCCGCTGCTGGCGCAGTACGTCCGGCTGCGTTATCCCGACACCGGCATCACCGTGATCGCACCGGACGCGGGCCGGGTCCGGCTGGCCGAGACGTGGGCGAATCTCCTTGGTGGACAGCCGATCGCCATCATCCAGCGCCGCAACACCCTGCAGGACGGTCATTCCGGCACCACAGATGTGGTCGGCGATGTCCGGGACAGGTTGTGCGTAGTCGTCGACGACATGATCGACACCGGCGCCACGATGGCCGGCGCCACCCGGCTCCTGCTCGCCGCGGGAGCGTCCGCCGTGGTCGGCGCCGCCACCCACGGCGTGCTCTCCGCCGGCGCCACAGATCGCCTGTCCGCCAGCGGAATCCGTGAAGTAGTCCTCACCGACACATTGCCTATCCCGCACAGCGCGAACTTTCCGCAACTGACAGTGCTGTCCGTCGCACCTCTTGTGGCGCAGGCCATCCATCAAGTGTTCGTGGCCGGCTCGGTCACCAACCTCTTCGACGACAACACCGGTTTCAGGTCTTCGGATTAGCGTTGCTTCGGTGGTGGCCTGTCGGCACGGCTCGCGCTGTGCAGTTCAGCCCATCGGTGCTTCCCAGACGAATCCGTCCGAGTCGGTGAACGCGCCTGAATCGCTGCCGATCAGGAGCCGGTGCGACCCGGTGCCATCCGGTGAAACGCCGGCGGTCTTAGCGAGAGCGCCACGCACCCCCACACCGGTTGTCGCAGAACAATCGCCGGACGGTCAGCCGGATCAGCACCTCCCGTCCCGCTGCGGCTGCGTCGAATGAGTGCCGGTCACAGCGACTATGCGCTCAGCCGGACATCGTTCCGCAGCTTGGACACGCTGTTGGTGTCGCGCCGGTCCTGGCCTCAATCCGGACCACGCGGCCCGCCACGGACAACGCGTCTACCCGCATATCGGTCACGTGCGGCCACAGAATCTGCGCCAGACCCAGATCAACACACCTTGATCACGATCAACTACGGATCCAGTCACCTGGCAGGTGGGGTCTCGCGGTGCGTTTCGTTCTCCGAATGATGTTGCAGATGGGGCATCAACGTGGTGAGACAGGTTGCCACCGGACGGTCTCGCCTTTCTCGCGCAGGAAGATCAGGCACTGGGTGAGGTCCAGATCCTGCGGGCGCAGTGCGAGTGCTTCTCCGCGGCGGCATGCGGTCTCGGTATGCAGGCCGCAGCGGCCCGGGGCATGGCGGGGGTGGCGACGTATTGCCGTGCGGCGAGGATGATCATGTCTGACGGGTCGCGGCGGGCCAGAATGACACCGGGAGTTCCCGTGATGGTGAGCCGGTCGCCGATATGCCAGTTCAAGGTGTCGGTGACGGTGCGGTCCGCGATGCGGCCCATCCCGTAGGTCGCGTCAGGCGGCGCGGCGAGAGGAAGAGTGGGAGGTATGGCCAACGGCAGCGTGCGGCCAGGACGGGACCCAATGAGGTCCCCGGGCCATATGTGGGAGATGGCTGCCGTGGACGGGATGATCGGCGCGACGAGGTGTTTGGTCACGACCACCCCCGAGGATCGGGCGAATCGGACCAATTGGGTGCGCCGCGAAGCTGCTCGAACGATCGGCCTGGGTGGGGAGATTTCACCTGCTGCGGTGTCTGAGACATCCCTCAGACATCGTACGGCCGAGGTTTACAGAACAGCAGACTCTTAATAAAGTGACGTCGTTCTCTTAACTGACCGCTGCCGGAGGAGACAGGGTGGTCGAGGTAACCATCAGAGTCAACGGGCAAGACCGGGCTCTGGACATCCCGCCGCAGGTCAGCCTGCTCGACGCGCTACGCGAGCGGCTGGGGCTGACCGGCCCCAAGAAGGGCTGCGACCAGGGCGCCTGCGGCGCGTGCACGGTGCTGGCGGACGGTGAGCGGATCAACTCGTGCCTGGCACTGGCCGTGCAGTACGAAGGCCGCGAGATCACCACGATCGAGGGTGTCGACGACCCGCTGCAGGCGGCGTTCGTCCGCAACGACGGGTTCCAGTGCGGCTATTGCACACCCGGCCAGATCTGCTCGGCGCTCGGCATGCTGGCCGAGCACAAGGACGGCGCGCCGAGCGCGGTGACCGAGCCCGACGCCGAACCGGGCGAGCTCACCGAGGAGGAGATCCGCGAACGGATGAGCGGCAACCTGTGCCGCTGCGGCGCCTACAACGGCATCGTCCGCGCGATCCAGGAAGTGGCCGAGCCGGAGACCGAGGAGGTCTCCTCATGAAGTCGTTCGCCTACGTCAGCGCGCCGGACGTGCAGACCGCGGTCAGCGCGATCGCAGGCGCGCCCAACGCGAAGTTCCTTGGCGGCGGGACCAACCTCGTCGACCTGATGCGCGGGAACATCGAGCGGCCCGACACGGTCGTCGACATCACCCGCCTGCCGTTGACCGGCGTGGATCTGCTGCCGGACGGTGGTGTGCGGATCGGTGCGCTGGTGCGCAACAGTCACCTGGACGCGCATCCGCTGATCAGGTCGCGGTATCCGGTGTTGTCCCAGGCGCTGCTGATGGGTGCCTCGGCGCAGCTGCGCAACATGGCCACCGTCGGCGGGAACCTGTTGCAGCGCACGCGTTGCCTGTACTTCTACGATCGCGCGGCCGCGTGCAACAAGCGGGTCCCGGGCAGCGGATGCGACGCCATCGGCGGGTTCAACCGGAACCACGCCATTCTGGGCGTCAGCGAAGGCTGTATCGCGACGAACCCCTCTGACATGTGCGTGGCGCTGGCGATGTTGGACGCTGTCGTCGAGGTGGAGAGCACGCGCGGGACACGCCGCATCGCGATGGCCGACTTCCATTTGCTGCCAGGGGAGACGCCGCACCAGGAGACCTCCGTCGCGGCGGACGAACTGATCACCGCGGTGGAGTTGCCGTCGTTGCCGGTCGCGGCGAACTCGCGCTATCGCAAGGTCCGCGACCGTGCCTCGTATGCGTTTGCGCTGGTTTCGGTCGGTGCTGCCGTGGAGGTGAACGGCGGGACCGTGACGCAGGCGCGGCTTGCTCTGGGCGGAGTGTCCGCGAAGCCCTGGCGGGCAAGCAAAGCGGAAGAGATCCTGGTGGGTGCGCCGGCGACCGAGGAGACCTTCCAGCGGGCCGCCGAGGCCGAGCTTGCGGCCGCGACCGCGCGGCCGGACAACGAGTTCAAGATCGGGCTCGCTGAGCGCACCATCATCGCCGTGCTCCGGCAGCTTGCCAGCAAGGGGGAAACGGCATGACCGCCGTTGAACAGCGCATCAAGGCCGTTGGGACGCCCGTCGACCGGGTCGACGGGGTTGCCAAAACGACTGGTACTGCCCAGTTCTCCGCTGAGCACGCCTACCCCGGGCTGACTTATGCCGTTGTGGTGCACTCTTCCATCAGCCGCGGGCAGATCGCCGGCATCGATACGGCCAAGGCGTCGGCGATCCCCGGTGTTCTCAAGGTGATCACCCACGAGAACGCCCCGCCGATGAAGCCCGCTCCCAAGCAGAGCATGGTGAACCTGAGCACGATCGTGTCCGCGAGCTCGGTGAACTACCTGCACACCAACGAGGTTCACTGGGACGGGCAGCCAGTGGCGGTCGTCGTCGCTGAGACGTCGGACGCCGCCAAGGAAGCCGCGGCGCTGGTCGACGTCACGTACCGAACTGCTGAGTCCTTTGTGGACTTCGCGGCCGGTGTTCCGACGGCCACGCTGGTGAAGGGGAACCCGTTCATTCCCACCGGTGGCAAGAAAGGCGATGCTGAGGCCGCGCTTGCCGCCGCGGCGGTCACTGTGGACGCGCAATACACCACACCGCCCTACAACCACAACGCCATCGAGCCGCATTCGACCACCGCGGTGTGGGAAGGGGACCGGTTGACGGTCCATGACGCCACCCAGGGCATCGACTGGTTCCGGACGCATCTGGCGATGCGGTTCGGGGTTCCCGTGGCCAACGTCCGGGTGATCGCGCCTTATGTCGGCGGTGGCTTTGGTGGCAAGGGTTTTGTCTGGCCCGGGACTTTGCTCGCGGCTTTGGCGGCACGTGCCGTCGGCCGCCCGGTGCGGCTGACGTTGACACGGGAAGGCGTGTACCGGACTGTCGGTGGCCGGACGCCTTCGGTTCAGCGGGTCGCGCTGGGGTCTACTGTGGACGGCAAGCTGACCGCGTTGGTGCACAAGAGTGTGGCGCGGGTGGGCCGGACCGGTGGGCAGTCCGAGCCGATCACGTCGCAGTCCCGGCACCTCTACGCCGCCGAGAACATCCTGTTGGAACAGCGTGTGGTCGAGCAGGACATCCTGCCGACGTCGGCGATGCGGGCTCCCGGTGAGTCGATCGGGACGTTCGCCCTGGAGTCGG
>CBIMJO010000842.1:0-5102 GCA_966244135.1 uncultured Actinocrispum sp.
TCGGCGTCGCGGCCGGCCGGGTCGCCTACGCGCTCGGCCTGCAGGGCCCGACCATGTCGGTCGACACGGCCTGCTCGTCCTCGCTTGTCACCCTGCACCTGGCGGCGCAGGCGCTGCGCAACGGCGAATGCGACCTCGCGCTGGCCGGTGGCGTGACGATGATGTCCGACCTCACCATGCACATCGAGTTCTGCCGCGAACGGGCGCTGTCCGCCGACGGCCGCTGCCGCTCGTTCGCCGACGGCGCCGACGGTTTCGGCCCGTCCGAAGGCGCCGGAATGCTGGTGCTGCAACGGATGTCGGACGCGGTCCGGGACGGGAACCGCGTTCTCGCGGTGGTTCGCGGCTCGGCGGTCAACCAGGACGGCGCGTCCAACGGACTGTCCGCGCCCAACGGCACCGCCCAGCAACGGCTGATCCGCAAGGCCCTGCGCAACGCCGGCCTGACCGTGACCGACGTGGACGTCATCGAGGCGCACGGCACGGGCACGCCGCTGGGCGACCCCATCGAGGCGCACGCTTTGCTTGCCACATATGGGCAACGGCCCGCCGACCGGCCCGCTCTGCTCGGCTCGGCCAAGTCGAACATCGGGCACACCCAGGCCGCCGCGGGCGTGGCCGGGGTGATCAAGGCGCTGATGTCGATGCGGCACGGCGTCGTGCCCAAGACGCTGCACGCCGAGACCCCGTCGGACAAGGTCGACTGGTCGGCCGGTGCGCTGCGGCTCGCCACGGAGACACAGCCGTGGCCGGATCGCGGACATCCCCGCCGGATCGGCATCTCGGCGTTCGGGGTCAGCGGCACCAACGCTCACGTCATCCTCGAACAGGCTCCGCCGCAACCGATGCGTACCGAACGGCGCACGGAAGGACCGGCGGTCTGGACCTTCGCCGCGAAGACCCCGAACGCGTTGCGCGCCTATGCCCAACGTCTTCGCCAGTTCGCGACCAACGCGGACGATCTGGCTTTCGTCGGCCATGCGCTTCGCAAGAGCCGCACGGCTTTCCCGGAACGGGCCGTGGTGTTCGGCAACGACCGCGCCGAACTGCTGCAGGGCTTGGACGCAGTGGCCACTGGCACAACAGAAGGACGCACAGCGGTCGGTACGGCTCGGCGCGGTCCTGGCCCCGTGTTCGTGTTCCCGGGCCAGGGTTCGCAGTGGGCCGGGATGGGCCGGGACCTGCTGGCGTCCTCGCCCGTGTTCGCTGAGTGGATCAGCGAGTGCGAGAACGCCTTCCGGCCATATGTGGCTTGGTCGTTGGCCGAGGTCCTGCGGGACGGCAGTGGCCTGGACCGGGTGGATGTGGTGCAGCCCGCGCTGTTCGCGGTCCTCGTCGGGTTGGCCCGGCTTTGGGAACACCATGGTGTGCGGCCCGGCGCCGTTGTCGGCCACTCCCAGGGCGAAATGGCCGCGGCCTACGTCGCCGGAGCGCTGTCGCTGGACGACGCGGCTCGCGCGGTCACCCTGCGCAGCAGGGCATTGCGGGCCCTCGCCGGCCTCGGTGGCATGGCTGCCGTGATGGCCGGTCCCGAGGAGATCAGCCAACGGCTTCAGCGCTACCGCGGTGATTTGTCGTTGGCGGCGGTGAACGGCCCGGCGGCGACCGTGGTCTCCGGTGCGGCGCCCGCCATCGACCACCTGCTGTCCGAACTGGACCGTGAAGGCGTGTGGGCGCGCAGGATCCCGGTGGACTACGCGTCGCATTCGGCGTCCGTGGACGCGATCGAGATGACGATCCGGGACGACCTGGGCCCGATCCAGCCGCGCAGCACCGAGATCGACTTCTGCTCGACCGTCACCGGCGACCTGATCGACACCGCTGGCCTCGATGCCGAGTACTGGTACCGGAACCTGCGAGCCACCGTCCACTTCGAACCGGCCGTCCGGGCCCTGCTCGACCGCGGCCACCGCACGTTCATCGAGATGAGCCCGCATCCGGTGCTCACCACCGCGTTGCAGCAGATCGACGAGACCGCCCAGGTCCTGCACTCCCTGCACCGCGACCGTCCTACGCTCGACGACTTCGTCGTACAGGTGGGCGCGGCCTACACCGGTGGCGTGGCGGTGGACTGGGACAAGCTCCTGCCACCTGCCGAGCCTGGCTTCGTCGACCTGCCGACGTATCCGTTCGACCGGCGCGAGTACTGGCCATCCGCGCCCACAGCAACGGAAACACTCACGCTTGCCGCGACGCATGCTGGTTCGGGCGAAACGCTGCTCACCAGCACGGTCGGCCTGGACACCCAGTCATGGCTGGCCGATCACGCCGTGGGCGAGCTGGTTCTGTTCCCCGGAGCCGGTTTCGTCGACCTGGCGCTGCAAGCGGCGCAGGCCGTCGGGCTGCACGGCGTCGCCGAGCTCGCGATCGAGGCGCCGCTGGTGCTGATCGACGACGTTCGCCGCGATCTGCAGGTCATCGTCGGCTCCGGCGATGTCCGCACGGTCGACATCTACTCCCGTCCCGCCGGGACCGACCAGCCGTGGACCCGCCACGCGACCGGCGCCCTGACCGACACACCAGCACCGGCACCCGTGGACACCTGGCCGCCTAAGGGCCCGCCACCGATGGACATGACGTCGCACTACGCTGACGCCGCCCGCCAGCAGTATCGGTACGGCCCGGCTTTCCAGCGGCTGACGGCGGTCTGGCGCGACGGCGACACGATCTACTCCGAGGTCGCGCTCGACTCGGGCCAGCTGCAGGAGGCCGGACAGCACACGCTGCACCCGGTCCTCCTCGACGCGTGCATGCACCCGATGGTGGTGGCGGCCGGTGAGACCGTGCTGCCGTTCATCTGGCACGGCGTCCGGCTCGCCCAGACCGGCGCCACGACCCTGCGGGTGCGGCTGGAGCGGGTGAACGCCGACGAACTGACGCTGACCGCGACCGACCCGAACGGTGACCTGGTGCTGTCGGTCGACCGCTTGCTGGTCCGGCCGGTCTCGCTGGACCAGCTGGTGCGCGCGTCCGACGCGGCGCAGGATGGCCTGTACCAGGTTGCTTGGCACGCCGTCGAACCGTCGGCCGGTGAGCCTCGCGTGGACATCCTGATGCTCGGCACGGCGGAGCTGGACGGGCTGCGTGCGTCGCTCGCCGACGGGGCCCCGGCGCCGGACGCGGTCGTGGTCCTCTGCCCGCCCGTCGAGGCTGAGGCCGCCGAACGGACCACCGCGCGAGTCCTGGCGCTGCTGCAGGACTGGCTCGCGGACGAGCACCTGGCCGGGACCCGGCTGGTCGTCACCACCCGAAATGCCGTGGCGGCCAACGACAACGACCCCGCGACCGGCTTCGCTCTGGCGCCCGTGTGGGGCCTGGTCCGCAGTGCTCAGGCGGAGCATCCGGACCGCGGCCTGACCCTGCTCGACCTCGACGACCGGACGTCGGTCACGGAGATCATCCGCCAGGCCGTGTCCAGCGGTCAGCCGCAACTTGCCGTGCGCGACCGGACTTTGCTCGCACCCCGGCTCGAACGTGCCACTGCGGCAGGCATCGCCGCACCGGTCCTGGACGGGACCGTGCTGATCAGCGGCGGGCTGGGCACTGTGGGTGCGCTGGTCGGCGCTCATCTGGTTCGTACGCACGGAGTCCGGCACCTGGTGCTGCTCGGTCGCCGGGGCGCCGAAGGGGCCGAGGCGGTGGTCGACGAGCTGACCGGGCTCGGCGCCGAGGTGACCGTGGCCGCCTGCGATGTCACCGACCGGAACGCCCTCGCCCGCGTTCTGTCCACTGTGGAGCCTCCGCTCGCCGGGGTGGTGCATGCGGCCGGGGTGCTGGACGACGGCCTGCTCACCGATCTGGACGACGATCGGCTCGGCCGGGTCATGTCGCCCAAGGTGCGCGGTGCGTGGAACCTGCACGAACTGGCCGGTGACGTGCCGCTGTTCGTCATGTTCTCGTCCGCCTCCGGCGTGGTCGGCTCCCCCGGGCAGGCCAACTACGCCTCTGCCAACACGTTCCTCGACGCCCTGGCCCAGCACCGGCGCGCCACCGGGCTGCACGGGCAATCGCTTGCCTGGGGATTCTGGGCGCAGGCCAGCGGGATGACCGGTCACCTCGACGAGGCCGCGTTGCGCCGGATGCGCCGGCTGGGCGTCGTGCCGATGTCCACCTCGTACGGCATGGCGTTGTTCGACGCGGCGCTGAGCACGGACGCCGCACTGCTTGTCACCGCGCGACTGGATCTCTCGGACGCGGACGCGGTGCCACCGCTGCTCAGTGGACTGGTCAAGCGGTCCACGATCCGGCGGGCCACCGCCGTGACCACACCGACCGTCTCGCTGGCCACGCTGCCGCCGCATGAACGCAGGCCCGCCGCGCTGGAGCTGGTCCGGTCCGCTGTCGCCCAGGTCTGCGGGTATCCCACGATCGACGACATCCCGGCCGACCGCGGCCTGCGTGACCTTGGCGTCGACTCGCTGACCGGGGTGGAGCTGCGCAACCGGCTCAACTCGGCGACCGGCCTGCACCTGCCGGTCACCCTGGTCTTCGACCACCCGACCCCGGCCGACCTCGCCGACGGGGTGCTGGGCGCGCTCGGGTTCACCGAGGAACCCGTGCTTCTCGTTCCGCCGCAACGACCTCAGGTGGAGTCCATGTCGGACGAGGACCTGTTCGCGTTCGTGGACAACAAGCCCGGGGAGTTCGCGCGATGAGCACGGAGGAGCAGCTGCGCGGTTACCTGCAACGCGCGGTCACCGAACTGCACGAGGCCCGCGAGGCGGTACGAGCCCAGACCGAGCCGGTCGTGATCCTCGGCGGCGGCTGCCGGTTCCCCGGCGACATCGCCTCGGCGGACGATCTCTGGCAGTTGGTGCTCGATGGCACCGACGCGATCACGGGGCCGCCTGCCGACCGCGGCTGGGCGGCGAACCGGCTGGCCGGCGGGTTCCTGACCGGGATCACCGAGTTCGACCCGGAGTTCTTCGGTCTCACGCCCGAGCAGGCGATGATGCTGGACCCGCAGCACCGGCTGCTGCTGGAGACCTCGTGGGAGGCCCTCGAACACGCCGGGCTCGACCCCGTGTCGCTGCGCGGCAGCCAGACGGGTGTCTTCGCCGGCGTCACGTACCAGGACTACGTCGGGCTGCTGATGCTCGCGA
>CBIMJO010000843.1:0-5100 GCA_966244135.1 uncultured Actinocrispum sp.
GAGAAGCTGCAGGAGCGCCTGGCCAAGCTGGCCGGCGGTGTCGCGGTGATCAAGGCGGGCGCGGCCACCGAGGTCGAGCTCAAGGAGCGCAAGCACCGCATCGAGGACGCCGTGCGCAACGCCAAGGCCGCCGTCGAGGAGGGCATCGTCGCCGGTGGTGGCGTGGCCCTGCTGCAGGCTGCCGAGGAGGCCTTCGCGGGCCTGAAGCTGACGGGCGACGAGGCCACTGGTGCCAACATCGTCCGCGTCGCCGTCGAGGCGCCGCTGAAGCAGATCGCCATCAACGCCGGCCTCGAGGGCGGCGTCGTGGTCGAGCGCGTCAAGGGCCTCAAGGAAGGCGAGGGCCTGGACGCGGCCACCGGTCAGTACCGCAACCTGATCGAGGCCGGCATCATCGACCCGGCCAAGGTGACCCGTTCCGCGCTGCAGAACGCGGCCTCCATCGCCGCGCTGTTCCTGACCACCGAAGCCGTCGTGGCGGACAAGCCGGAGAAGACCCCGGCCGCCCCGGCCGGCCCGGAGGCGGGCGGCATGGACTTCTGAGTCCAGCCCCTCTCCAGACACACCGCAGCCCCAAGGTTTTCCTTGGGGCTGCGGTGTTTTTTGGCTCATGGGCGCGGGCTGTACGGCGCTTGGTGGGTTGGGGCGCGGTTCGGTTTGACATGGGTCCCGTCGGCGGCCCTGCGGCGGGAAAGCGGGCAGATCCGCACGCACCCGCCCGGCGGGTACCGAACCGCGCGCCCTAGCGTTTGGGTATGGACGATGTGCGTGGGTTGGTGGATGTGTTGGGGCGCAATGAGACTTTCGTGGAGGTGGTGGGTGGGGCGGAGGCCCTTGGGTTGCCGCAGTGGTATCTGACGGCGGGGTGTGTTGTGCAGACGGTGTGGAATCACGTCACGGGGCGGCCGTTGACGTATGGGATCAAGGACTACGACCTGTTCTACTTCGACGCCGCGGATCTCAGTTGGGCCGCTGAGGATGTCGCGATCCGGGCGGGCGCTGAGATTTTCGGTGGGCTGCCGGTGGAGATCCGCAATGAGGCCCGCGTTCACCTCTGGTACGAGGATCGTTTCGGCGCGCCTTGCCCGCCATATACGTCGACCGAGGCGGCGATTGATTCCTTTGCCGCGACAACCTGTTGTGTGGGTGTACGGGTCGAGGCGGGGGAGTGGCGGGTTTATGCCCCGCATGGGCTCGAGGATGTCTTCGATCTCGTGATCCGGCCGAATCCCGTGCTGGCACCCGAGCGGGTCTACGCGGCGAAGACCAAACGGTGGCTGGAATTCTGGCCGGAACTGACCGTGTTGCCGTGGCCCGGCACGCCCTAGACGGCGGCGGCGAACATCACGATCGCGGTGACCAATGCGCCCAGCACCAGAACCCCGCAGCCGAGGCCGAGGATCTTGCCCGGGCCGTGCACGCGCACGGTCACCCACGAGGCCCCCACGGCCGCGATGATCGGCACGAGCGCGCACAGGATCAGCACGATCGTGGACGGGCGGGTGGGGCGCTTGAGGAAGGCCGCCAGGATCTCGGTGGCGAAGAACGCGGTGAAGGCGCCGATGGTGGCCAGTGCGAACGCGCACAGCAGCACGATCAGGCGGGCGGGGCCGGAGTTCGGCGAAGGACCTTCGTCATCCATGGGAGAAAATGCTATATTCGTCGATCGTACAGACATGACAAAGACGACCAGCAATTGCGCTACTAGCGTGGATTTTAGCGAAAGGAAAGCCGGTTGTCAAGCGAGGAAATCGGGCGCGAACAGCGGGTCGTGACGATGCTCTACGGCCGGCTGGACGATCTGCGCGCCGGTTCCGCCGCGCGACTGTCCAGGGTGCTGCGCGAAACCGGCGGTACGCCGCAGGCCAGGACCGAGCGCGACGCGTCGACGGCGATGTACACCGAACAGCTGGCCCAGTACAGCGCGGTGGAGAACGGCCTGGTTTTCGGCCGTCTCGATTTCCAGGACGAAACCGCACAGCACATCGGCCGTATCGGTATTTTCGACGAGGAAAACGATTATGAGCCGTTGTTGATGGACTGGCGCGCGCCCGCCGCGCGGCCGTTCTATCTCGCCACCGCCGCTTCCCCTGATGGGGTGAAAAGGCGCAGGCACATCCGCACGAGTATGCGCAAGGTCACCGCGGTCGACGACGAGGTGCTCGATCTCGACGAGGCCGACACCGCGCGGCACGAGGGCCTGACCGGCGAGGCCGCGCTGCTGGCCGCGGTGAACGCGAGCCGCACCGGCCGGATGAACGACATCGTCCAGACCATCCAGGCCGAGCAGGACCGGATCATCCGCTCGGGTCTCAACGGAGTCCTTGTCGTGCAAGGAGGTCCGGGCACCGGCAAGACCGCCGTCGCGCTGCACCGGGCCGCGTACCTGCTCTACACGTACCGTGCCCAGCTCGCCCGCCGCGGCGTGCTGGTCGTCGGGCCGAACAACACCTTCCTGCGCTACATCGGCCAGGTTCTGCCTTCGCTGGGGGAGACCGGCGTTCTGCTGTCCACAGTGGGCGAACTGTTCCCGGGGGTCGTGCCGGACCGCACGGAACCCGTTGAGGTGGCGGAGATCAAGGGCCGGATCGCGATGACGGACGTGATCGCCGCTGCCGTGCGTGACCGCCAGCGCGTACCCGAGGACTACATCGAGATCCCGTTCGAACGCGAGATCCTCAAGCTGGACCGGCAGACCTGCGTCCAGGCGCGCACCAAGGCCCGCCGGTCGAGGCGGGTGCACAACAAGGCCCAGCCGCTGTTCGCGCCGATCATCATCGACGCGCTGGCCGCCCAGTACGCCGAGCGGATCGGCGCGGACCCGTTGGGCGGCCGAAACTTGCTGGACCCGGGCGACCTCGAGGACATCAAGGAGGAGCTGCGCCAGGACGACAACGTCCAAGCCGCGCTGGACTGGTTGTGGCCCAAGGTGACCCCGATCGAGCTGCTGGAAGAACTGTTCGAGTCCGAGGAACGGCTGAAGACCGCCGCGCCCAAGCTGTCCCAGCACGAGCGTGACCTGCTGCTGCGCGAACCCGGCGGCTGGACCCCGGCGGACGCGGCCCTGCTCGACGAGGCCGCCGAGCTGCTCGGCGTCGACGACACCCAGTCCAGGAAGGCCGAGGCCGCGCAACGCCAGGCGGAGATCGACTACGCCAGCGGCGTGCTGGACATTCTCGACGTGGACGAAGAGCTGGTCGACCCGGAACTGTTGCTGGCCAACGACCTGATCGACGCGGGCCGGCTGGCCGGCCGCCAGGAGGAGACCGACTACCGGACCGCGGCCGAACGTGCCGCGGTGGACCGGGAATGGACGTTCGGGCACGTGATCGTCGATGAGGCGCAGGAGCTCTCGGCGATGGCCTGGCGGATGATCATGCGCCGCTGCCCGAGCCGGTCCATGACGCTGGTCGGCGACGTCGCGCAGACCGGTGACCCGGCGGGCACGACATCCTGGGACACCGTGCTGGCGCCGTACGTGGAAGACCGTTGGCGCATGGAGCATCTGACGGTCAACTACCGCACGCCGTCGGAGATCATGGCGGTCGCCGCGGACGTGCTCGGCCCGGACCTGGACGCGCCGAAGTCCGTGCGGGACTCGGGAATCGAGCCGTGGCACGCGCACGTGCCGGACATCGAGGCGCGGCTGGACGAGATCATCGCCAAGGAGGTCGCGGCGATCGGCGACGGCCGCCTGGGCGTGATCGTGCCGGCCGGGTTCCCGCGCACCCAGCTCGACCTGGACAGCCAGGTGTCGATTCTGACGGTGTGGCAGGCGAAAGGCCTGGAGTTCGACTCGGTGCTGGTGATCGACCCGGCCGCGATCCTGGCCGAATCCCCCAGGGGCACCAACGATCTCTACGTCGCCCTGACCCGTGCCACCCAGCGCCTCGGCGTGGTCCACCCCGGCGACCTCCCGGCGAGCTTGTCCAGGTTGGTGGACGCTGCCTAACCGACTCGGGTGTGGGTCATCAGGTTGGCGAAGGCCACGTCCAGGGGGATGCTCCAGGACGTGGCCGCGGCCGACAGGTAGATGAAGTACTCGGCGCCGCCCTCACGCCAGGCCAGCACCCGGATCCGGCGGTCGCGCAGCTGGAACTCCCACAGCACGGCCGCAGCCGACCGGTATGTCACCTGTTCCAGTTGCAGCCGTTGGTAGTCGCGGCGGTAGGCCTTCTCCTCGGCGAGCCGCGTCGACATCAGGTCCGCGCGCCCGGCGCGACGGCCGCCGAGGCGGAAGAACGTGCCCGGCGCGTCCGACCGTGACGCCTGAACGAACTGTGCCGCCGACGAAGTCGGTTCCCAACCGCTCGGCAGCACGCAGTGGATCCCTTGCGGCCCACCGATCTCCTCGGGCGCGGGGCGGGTCGCGCGAGGCGGCGGGTCGAACTGGAGGCCTTCACTGGGCGCAGGCGGGCTGGGCGCGACAACCGTTGGTGCGTCAGGACTTGCCTGGATCAGTACGATCGCGGCGAGCAGGCCGCAGCCGAGCGCGACCGCCGCGATGAGCCTGCCCGACCGGTTCGCCACGATGCCGTGTCCCTCGTGAGTAGCTTCCCTTCCAGTATTGAGTAGAAGTACTCACGAGGCGACGCAACCAAACCGCTAAGCTTTACAGCAGAACGGTAGGAGTGACAACGGTTCGGGCCGGCGGGCCGTCCAGCTGGATGATGATCTGCGTGGTGCCCCGCGGGACGGCGTCCAGCACGAAGCGGCCACCCTCGTCCGACGTGGTCGCGGTCGAGCCGAACTCGGCCACGCGGACCTCGACCGAATGCTCGCCCGCGGGCACGAGCCAGCCGTCGATGCGGTTGTTCTCGCCGATCCGGGTGAGGTTGATCATCACGGTCAGGTCGCTGACGGTGAACGTGATGGTGCCCTGGTCGCCGCCGCGCACGCCCGCGAGGGCGTCGGCGTGCTCCCAGCGCGCGACCTCGACGTCGAGGTCCTCCAGCGCGATGGCGAACTGGATGCGCTCGACCAGGCCGGGCGGCGGGCCGTCGAACTCGTCGATCATCCGGTCGAGCTCGGCCAGCAATGCCTCGTCGTCGGGATGCGCCTGGCCTCCTGACGGTTCCGTCTTCGTCATCCGCCGCCCCC
>CBIMJO010000844.1:0-5093 GCA_966244135.1 uncultured Actinocrispum sp.
CGATGAACGCCTGCAGGTCCTGGAACGCCTGATGGACCTCGAGCTGGTGCTGGGCAGGCACGCCGATCTGATCGGCGAGCTCTACACCATCACGGCGGACAACCAGCTGCGGGAGCGCTTCTGGGGCCAGCTGATGCTCGCGCTGCACCGCTCGGACCGCCAGGCCGAGGCGCTCGGCGTGTACCGGAAGGTCTCACAGCTGCTGCGCGACGAACTGGGCATCGATCCGGGTGACGCGCTGCGGGAGGTGCACCGGCGCATCCTGGCCAGCGACCGGCCCGCGCCCGCGGTGGCGCCGCGGACCGACACCTGGAAGTCGCCGTTCCAGCTGCCCGCGGACATTCCCGATTTCGTCGGCCGGGATGATCTGCTGGCCAAGATCCGTGAGCTGACCGTCGGCCCGCAACGCAACAAACTGGCCGTCCCACTCGTGGTCCTGTCGGGTCCGCCCGGCGCAGGCAAGACAGCACTCGCCGTGCACGCCGCTCACGTGCTCAGGCCCGAATTCCCTGACGGTCAGCTGTACGTCAATCTGCGCGGCTACTCCACGAGCCCGCCACTGGCCGCAACGGACGCGCTGGCCCGGTTCCTGCGCGCACTGAGTGTCGAGCCGGAGCGGATTCCGCACGAGGTGGACGAGCAGAGCGCGTTGCTGCGTTCGCTGCTGGGCGGCCGGCGGGTGTTCATGATCCTGGACAACGTGGCGAACTCGGAGCACGTCCGGCCGCTGCTGCCGTCCGACGGTTCCTGCGCGGTCCTGTTCACCAGCCGCAACAACCTCGATGGCCTCACGGCGCTCAACGGGGCCAAGCGGTTTCCCATTGGAGTCGTGACAGCGGGCGAAGCGGCCGCGATGGTGACCAACATCGTCGGTGCGGATCGCGTCGACGCGGAGCCCGAAGCCGCGGGCTCGCTCGCCGCGCTCTGCGGGTATCTCCCGCTGGGTCTGCGGATCGCGTCGACCAACCTCGCCGGTTCGGAAAGCAGCAGCATCGCGGAGTATGTCCGGATGCTCCGCTCCGGCAGCAGGCTCGACGCGATGCAGATCGAGGGGGACGACGAGGCTGCGGTACGCCCCGCCTTCGACCTGTCCTACAGCAC
Source organism: uncultured Actinocrispum sp. (assembly GCA_966244135.1). Classification (GTDB taxonomy): domain Bacteria; phylum Actinomycetota; class Actinomycetes; order Mycobacteriales; family Pseudonocardiaceae; genus Kibdelosporangium. The sequence continues at coordinate 1,102 of CBIMJO010000844.1, forward strand.
CCTCAAACCGGCACTGTCCCGGTTCCTGCGCATGGTGGGCCTGATTCCCGGACCTGATTTCGACCGGCTGGCCGCCGCGGCCGTCGCGGGAGGAGACGAGGCCGAGGCACAGCGCATGCTCGACCGGCTGACCTCGATGAACCTGATCGGTGTCGGCGCGACCGGCCGGACCGGCTTCCATGACCTGATCAAGGAATTCGTCCTCGAACGGGTGCGGGACCAGGAAAGCGAGGACGAACGCGGGCAGGCGCTGGCAGGGTTGTTCGCCTTCTATCTACAGTGGACGTACTCGGCGTGCCGCATGCTCTACACCGACGCGCATCTCACGCCGCCGACGCAGCAGGCCAAGCTGACTCCACCGTGGACGGATCCGCTCGACGCGCTGAAATGGCTCGACGTCGAGGCCGAGAATCTCCTCGCCATGATCAGCACCGGCTCGGCACACGACCTGCCAGTCTGGGCACTCGCCGAGGCTCTTCTGCCGTACCTGCAGCGGCGGCGCCACCAGTCCAGCTGGAAGTCCACGTTCGCCTCGGCGCTCACCGCCGCGGAACGCACCGGTGACCCGCGGGCGCAAGCCGTCGTCCACGCGGGTATCGCCCGGCTGCATCTGCAGAACACACAGTTCGCCGAGGGGCGCACGCACATGGCCAACGCGGCACGACTCTTCCACGCGGCGGGCGACATCATCGGTGAGGCCCGGTCACACAGCACCCTCGGTGCCTTCGCGAGGGACATGGACGAGTACGACAAGTCGGCTGAGCATTTCGAGGAATCGTTACGGCTCTTCGGTGACGGGCTGGATCCCGCGGGCCGGTGCGTGACCGTGTTCAACCTGGGCATGCTGTACATCCATCTCGGTCGCACTGATCGGGCGCGGGCGAACCTGTCGCTGGCGCACGAACTCGCGTACGAACTCGATCTGTCCCTTGTGGACGCCCGGTGCGAGGGAGCACTGGGGTTCGCGGACATGTGGGCGGGCAGGCTCGGCTCCGCGCTGGCCCGGTTCGACCGTGCACTGACGAAGTTCTCGGAACTGAGGTTCCTGCCGGGGAGCATCGAGATGGCCCGGCACATCGCCGAGGTCGCCCGCTTGGCGCAGCGGCCCGTGCTCGCGACGGACGTCGGCCGCTGCGCGCTGGCCAAGGCGCAGGAGATCGAATCGGCCTGGCACGTGATCGGTTGCCACGACTTGCTCGGGAAGACTGCGCTCGACATGGACGACCCCGGCACGGCGATGCGGCATTTCGACGCTGCTCTGTCCATGGCGGACGGCGGGGCTCGCTATTGGACACCGACGGTCACGCTCGGGCTGGCCGCTGCGCACCGGCAAGAAGGCCGGCTGCCCGAGGCGGCGGCGTTGGCGAGCAAGGGCACAACGGAGCAACTCCCGCGTGAACGTGGCCGGGCGCATACGGAACTGGCCGCTATGCTGGTGGCTCAGGGAGATCACTCGAGCGCGATCACACACGCGCGTGAGGCTCAGCAAATCGCGGAGGCTCACGGTTACCTCCTCGACCACGCGAACGCTCTGTCGGTATCGGCGACGGCCCACGCGGCGATGGGCGACACCGCCGCGGCGCAGGATGACCGGCGCCGCGCCGAGACTCTCTTCGAAACCGGACGGGCCGGCATCGAGCCTGCGTTGAGCACGCTGGCGGCCCGGCTCATCGATCAGTGGTGACGGCCGTCATCGCATCGGTGCGTGCACGCGATCAATGTCGATCACTGTCCCAGGTGCCAGTACCCGCACCACAGCGAACTCGTCGACCGTGCTGAGGTCCGACACGAGCGGCTCGACCGAGGTGATCTCCCGTACCCGGCGGCAAACCCAGTCGAGCTCGTCGCTGATGTCGTCGAACGGACCCGCGGGCGTCTGGGCGAGTTCGTCCCACGGCATCGGCGTGCCCTGGCGCCGCACGAACTCCTCGACGCTGAGCCCGACCAGCTGGTAGATCGGCGGGAGGTCGTCGCGGCTGCCCACGATGGCGGTCAGCCTGCTTTGTACCGCCTCCGTGACCGCCCTGGACACCGCGATGTGCGCGTCCAGATGCGCACCTGTTCCCGCTGAGGCGACCGGGAAGTCAGGGCTGAAGACTTCCGAGCGGTAGCAGGGCACCCCGAACCGGCTTGGCAGTCGCTCGATGGTCAGTGTCGCGCCGCTGGAGCCGATCGAGGCGATGAGCGAGGCACAGTGGTTGTCGGTGATCGACGCGGGGTCGACGTACTGTCCTGTCGTGTCGCCGGGTTGTGCGCTGATCGCGTCCCGCTCGACGATCTCGTAGAGGGCGTGCAGGCTCGCTTCGGCGTGGCTGTTGCCGGATGCCAGGCCGTTGCTGCTCCACTGGAAGCCCGGCAGTGACCATGGCCGGTCGCCATCCGGCAGCGACACCACCGCCGACGGCACCGGCACGACATCTGCGGTGACCATCCCGGTGGCGTTGACCCAGTCCAACGGCGTCCGGTCGGTCACCAGCACGGCGGGCCCGGACACCAGCCCGCTGATCCGATAGGGCAAATCCAGGTCCTCGGCAGGCGTCGCGGGGATGGTGACCGGCGGGTGCACGTTCTCCGCGTGCCACAACTCGATCGCCTCCATCGCCGCGGAGACCTTGGCGAGCAACGCCGTCTGTCCTTTGCCCTGCGAGACGGCCAGGAGGCGGGCCAGCGGACGCACACCCATCGCGACCGGGACGCCGAGGCTGTCCAGCCCGGTGACGTCCGCGACGCGGGTGACCCCGAACCTGGGCAGCAACGGCTCGATGATCTCCCAAGTCTGCTCGGGCCTGCGGATTCGGTGTGTGCCCGTGAAGAACACCTTGGCTTCTGGCATCAATCCGCCTTTGTGCCGGTCAGCAGCAGCGTGCGCAGGAAGAACGGACGGACCGCCGCGACCGCCGCGTCCACCGAGCCGAATCCGCGGTCACGTGCCGCGGCGGTCAGCGCGACGCCGTCCTCGGCTTGCCAGACCTCGGCCAAGTGCGCGCGCAGCACGTCGCCTTTCAGATGGGCGATGCTCTGGGCGTTCTTCCACGACGCGACCCTGGCGTTGGTTACCTGCGCCTCGGCGACCGCTCGTCGCGCCGCCGGATCGGTGACGATACCGGGCTCGAATCCAGCGATCTCATGAGCCGGAGCGGCCGCCACATAGGACCGGACCAGCAACCGGATCACCGTGTCCGCACCGGACAGTGCGGTCCGCTCCACCGGTGTCAGCCAGTAGCCGGCCTGTGCCTCGGTGATCGACTCCGGTGTCAATCCCTGTCGTGCCGCGGCGGCCAGCGCGCGGGGCACGAGACCGTCACCCGGTCCGGCCACTGTGGACAGGACAAGCCTTTCCCATCGCGCGGGGAAATCCTCGAGGTAAACCTGCTGAAACCGGGCTACCGCGCCCGCGCCGACCTCGATGCCCTCCACTGTGGTGACGGAGAATTCGGTCTGCCATCCGGCCAGGAACCTTGTGCGCCAACCCCGGGAGGTCGCCCACTCGCCTGGTTCGCTGTTTCCCGGCAGTTCGTGGCGCGCGGCTTTCGTCAGCGTGTCGACCGTGTCCTGGGCTTTGACGTCCGGTTGCCCGGCCATCGACGAACGCAACCGGGCCACCCGATCATCCCGGTGGGAGGCCGCTTCTATGGCCGGCCATGAACGGTCCGTGTAGTGCAGACTCCGGACGATGCCGACGATCTCACGTTCGTCGGATTCGCTGAGCGAACCCGCCAGCCTGGCCGATGCGGCCGCGTGCCGGATGGCCACCGACGGAACAGTGAGCTTGCGGTACTCGGGCCCTTCGGTGTGCGTCACCGCGACTTCGTCGTCACCGTCGATCACGCCATCGCGGTACATCTCGAACACGACGCCGTTGCCCACCATGCCGTACTGATGCAACTCGGCGGCACGAAGCGCGCCCATGCTCGCGCACCCGACGACATGCACGCCGTCGCTGACCAGCGCGAGTATCTCCTTGTGCCGCACGGAAGCACTGTGGTGGTAGT
>CBIMJO010000845.1:0-5091 GCA_966244135.1 uncultured Actinocrispum sp.
GACCTGATCGCCGAACGGCTGCCGGGCGGGGCCATCCGGGTCGCAGACCAGTTTGCGCGGGTGTTCACCGAGGTGACGGAGCCTGCGGTGCGGCAGCACGCTGTCGACACCCTTCTGGCGTTACACGGCAGCGGGATCCTCATCGTTGTCACGCTGCGTGCCGACTTCTATGGCCATGCCCTTGCGACCCCGCGCTTGGGCCCGGCCGTGGATTCCGGTCAGGTCACGGTCCTTCCCATGACACAATCCGAACTGCATGACGCTGTGGTAGGCCCCGCCCTGACTCGCCACCGGCCCTTGGAGAAGGGGCTCGTTGAGCAGCTTGCGTCGGACGTCGCCGGGCGACCGGGCGACCTCCCGCTGCTCCAGTTGACCCTGACCGAGCTGTGGGATCGTGATGCACCGTCTGGTCTTCTCCGCATCGACACTTACCGGGCGATCGGCGCACATGGCACAGGCGGCGAGGAGCTGCGAGTCCGAGGCGTCGTTGCGCGCCTTGCCGACCGTAGCTTGGCCCGCCTAGACCCTGCCGACCGACGCCGCGCGCGCCAGGTCTTCCTCAATCTGCTGGGAACTCCTGCGGTTGGCCCGGCGGGAGGTGGATGGACCTCACGGCGAGTCCGCACCACTGCTTGGGACCGCGAGACTCAAGTGGTCGCCGAGAGGCTGGTCGCTGACCGTCTGCTCACCGCGAGCCGTGAACCGCTCACCAATAAGCCGACGGTCGAGGTGGCCCACGAGGCACTCGTCGACGCCTGGCCCTGGCTTCGACGTTTGGCCGCTGAGCACGCCGATTTCGTCCACTGGTACCAAGAAGATCTCGGCCCCTGGCTGCAGCGCTGGGAGCAGGCAGGCTGCCCAGACGAGCTTCTGCTACGCGGCGCAGCATTGGTCGCGGCGCGGCAGTGGCTGGACACAAACGCCGAGCTGCTCGCTGGCGCGGCCGAGGCGTTCATCCGAGCCGCCATCGATCACCACGAGAAGGAAGAGGAGCAGCGGAGACAGGACGCCGACCGCGAGCGAGACCGGGTACACGCCATCAGTCACGCCGAATCGCTGCGATTGGCCTCCGACGCCCGCCAAGCCGCGTCCGTGGCTCCCGAGTCGGCCGTCCTCGTCGCCTGGGAGGCCCTGCTGCGCGACCACAACGAGCTCAGCGAAAGTGTGTTCCGGGAAAACCTTGAGTTGCTACCCGCACCATTCCGACTCCTCCGCGGCCCACACGGACGGATCGTCGCGGCGGGGTTTGTCAACGACACGACTGTGTTCGCTGGCGAGACGCGGGGGCGGCTCACGTTCTGGAATCTCGACGGCGACATGGTTGCCCAGGTAAACACATACATCGGTGGCGACATGCACAGCGACGTCGCTGTTGCGGCCCCACCCAGCGGGGGATATGTGATGACGTGCGACGGAGAGGTGCTTTGCCGTCATGACTTGACGGGTGGCGCGTTAACTCTGACACTGCCGCATCTCCCAGACGGAATAGACCGGCACCACCTGCAACTCGCAGTGGCCAATACCGGCGTCTGCCTGGTGCGTCTCGGTGCCCGGGGGTGGCTCGTCGATATCGGCGATGAAGCAATGGCTGTCCGCGTCATGTACCAGTTTGGAAAGAACCCCGCCGCGAACCGACCTTCCGACCACTCTGTGGATGCGCCACTACAGTCGTACACATACAGTGAACCGTACAATGCACTACTGTCCGCGGCCGGTGACATCATCGTTACCGAAGGCCGCGACGGCATACGCATCTGGGACGATCGCGGGAACCTAGTGGGAGCGAGTACTGCGTTCGGTGTGGCGTCGGCGATCCTGCTTCCTAATGGGACGATCCTCACCGGAGCAATGTCGGGACGAGGCGAGCTTTGGGACCGCGACGGTCGGTCGCTCGGGGTCATCCGCGACGCAGCAGACAACCTCGACCTCTTCATGAAAGACACCGATCAGAGCGGGCGACGCGTTTTATCTACCGTCAACCGTGCGGGCACCATCGAGATCCGAGACTTCGCAGGCAGGGTCATCCAGAGCCTGATCGGACATGATGACCATGTGTGGGCGGCGGTTTTCTCCTCTGACGGCACCCGGATTGCCACCGGCGGGAACGATCAGACCGTGCGGGTCTGGGACGCTACCACCGGACACGAGGAGCTGCGGCTACACGGCCACAGCACCACCGTCAACTACGTTGCCTTCCGCCCTGGCGATCCCACCACACTGCTCAGCGCTGCCCAGAATGGAGAGATACGGCTATGGCAGCTGGAGACCGGGCCGCTTCCATCTGTTCCGGTCCACAGCGAGCCGGTCGCTGTCCTGTGCGCAGCGGCAGACGGATGTCTCCTCTCGTCCGACCGCCAAACCACAACAGTTTCCCGTGCCCCCGGGGCATCGGAACATCTCCCTGGCGGTCTGCGCGCAGTCGAGTCCTTGCGCGGGGAGGGTCGCACGTGGACGCTGACCTTCGACGGCCGGACATGGCGGTTGTTTGCGCTGGCCGCGGGCAGCGCAGTCGAGCGCGGCCGACTCGACTGGAGCGATGACGGAAAACAACTTGGGGACAAGGCTGTCATCACCAGCGACGGACGCCACGTCGTGATCGCTCGAGGGGAACAGGCCCGGCTCTGGTCAGTCGACGACGGTCAGGTGCACGACGTCGTTGGGTCCACCCCGAACCGCGAGGACAGTTCGTTCCGGCGGCTTGTCGGCCTCGGTATGCGGCCGGATGGGACGAAGGTAATCGCTGCGGCAAAACACGGGACGGCGTGGATTTGGTCGACGATAGGTGAGCCGTGTGCCTCGTTCCGCGCCGTCAGCAGTGGTTGGCCCGACCCGCTGACTGCTCTGGCCGTCGACCCCCTCGGTGAGGTCATCGCCTTTGGGGGCCGCAACGAGATCAGGCTCTGGGACTGGGACGGCGAGGAGGTCGCCAAGCTACATCCGCGCGGATACAAGGTGAAGCTGCTCGCTTATTCTCCGAGCGGGCGCCGACTCTTCAGTATCGCCGATACTCCTTCCGGACCGAGCGTCGCTGAGCTGTGGGACCGCCGCGGGAACCGCGTAGCACATCTGGACGACGTCCAGGTGTCGGGGTTGACCGCACCGGTGTTCGCTTCGAACGGGGAGTACTTCATGCTCCCTGGCTCCACGTTCGTCGCGATCATGGACATGGATGGGCGCCGACTCGGGACCATCTCGGGGCGGGAGCGCACCTCGATAACGCAGGCAGTCGGCTCGCCGAATTCGGAGCTGGTCGCAGCTCTGTTCAGTGATGGGCTCGTTCGGACCTGGAGTTACGCCACACGAAGCCGCACGTCGAGCAATTATGTGTCTGGTGGGACCGCGATAGCATTCAGCATCGATGGGCGGGCGCTGGTCGTAGGTACCGCCACTGGGAACCTGCTGTGGTATCCGCTCGACGTGACCGACCTGTTCTTCGTCTGCGCATCCCGGCTCAACCGGGCCTTCTCGGCCGAAGAGCTGGAACGTTACGACATTAGTAACCCGCGCCTAAACGAAGAGTTCCTCCGGTCCCTCGAACCTTGATGTGGCATCTGGGCGCCCCGCCCCACACCGGCGTAGTCGCGTCCAGGCTTGAGTTTAAGGTTCGGGTAGCCGACAGAGCACCCGGTTGATCATGGACGAAGTCCTCGATTGATCATGCTTCTTGTCTAGGGAAGAAGACCACACCAGGGCTTCGATGATCGAAGTGCACCACACCAGCGCGGACCGCTGCGCTGGGGGACCTCGCCGCGTTCCGTGCGGCGTTCCACCAGAGTCTGGCCGCACGGGCAGACGCGTTGTTCGAACTGACCGACGCCGTGCTGTGCGCCGACGGGCCGGTCACCTCACTAGTCGAACTGTCGCTGGAAACCTGAGCACCGGCGCGGCCACGGCAGCTTGTATCAAAGCCTCACCCAGGGCAGGATCGACATCGGTCGATTCCGCAATGTTGTTGCCCAGATGATCCCCAGCTGGCGCTACTCCTTCGTGGCTACACTGGAACCGGCCGTACGTTCTGGACCGCACTGCTGGGCGCCCTGCGCGTATGCCCTGAGGACGACCGCACCGATCTGGCCGCCCGCCAACTGCGCACTGTGGTGGATACGCTGATCGCCGCCGGGCATTGGCGCACCGGCGACACCGAGATCTGGATCATCGGTGATGCCGGCTATGACGGTCCCGGTCTGGCGTTCCTGCTGGCCGACCTCCCAGCCCAGGTGCCGATGCAGCTGCGCTCGGATCGGGTACTGGCCTTTCCCGCGCCAACACGTCGCCCCGACAGTCGCGGACGCACAGCGCGGCACGGAGCCCGGTTCGTGTCCGCTGATCCGGCGACCTGGCCAATCCCCGTGCACACCACCATCACTGACACCATCAGTTACGGCGCACGCCTGGCCCTGGGATCGGTCGGATCCCAAGCTGCCCCGCACGGGTGCCTGGACGGGCCACAACGGCCCGCTGCCGGTGATCGAGGGCACCGCCATCCAGCTGCAGTGGGCCGATTGCCCGGCACCGGAACCCCGAAACCGTTGTGGCTGTGGTATTCGGCCGCCGCGACCGCCGCCATACAGATGGACCATCTGTGGCAGACGTTTCTGCGTCGCTTCGAGCTGGAACATACTTTTCGGTTGCTCAAGCAGCCCCCGGGGTGGACCACGCCGCGCGTCCGCACCCCGAGGCGGCGGATCGGTGGACCTGGCTGCTGTTGGCCGCGTATACCCAGCTTCGGTTGGGACGTTCCCTTGTGGAGGATTGACGGCGTCCCTTGGAACGCGAGGCAGTGCAGCCCACGCGGTTATCTCCTGCCGCGTCCGTCGGAATTTTCGCGCCGTTCGAACGGCACTGGCTGTGCCGGCCAGCGCGCCGAAATTCTCCCGCCCCGGTCCTGGGCGCCCCTTGGGATCGCGAAACGCTCGTCAATCACCACTCCACAACCTCGGCAAAACGGGAATCAAGGGTTAAACCTTAAGCTAAGAATTCTAACGAAAAGTGTGAGGTTGTGTAGTTGGCGTCAGCAGGTGATGCTGAGGAAGGCTTCGCGGATGTCGTTGGGGATCTCTCAGCAGATGCGCAGGCGTCGGAACCAGTGCA
>CBIMJO010000846.1:0-5090 GCA_966244135.1 uncultured Actinocrispum sp.
GGTGAAGGTGTCCGGAGTGGACATCACCGTCACGCCTCCGGCCAAGGCGAGCGAGCACTCGCCGTTGCGCAGGGCCTGCATCGCCCAATGCATGGCCACCAACGACGAGGAGCACGCAGTGTCCACAGTGATCGCAGGACCTTGCAAGCCGAAGGTGTAGGCGACGCGGCCGGACACCATGCTTCCGGCGTTGCCTTCGCCGTAGTCGTGGTACATCACGCCCGCGAACACACCGGTGTCGCTGCCGCGCACGGACTCCGGGTCGATCCCGGCGCGTTCGAACGTCTCCCACGACACTTCCAGCAGCAGGCGTTGCTGCGGGTCCATCGACTCGGCCTCGCGGGGCGAGATCCCGAAGAAGTCGGCGTCGAACTCGGCCGCGTCATACAGGAAGCCGCCCTGCCCGGTCAGCTCCCAGCCGCGGTCGGCCGGGAAGCGCGAGATGACGTCCTCCCCCGCGGCCACCATCTGCCAGAGGTCTTCCGGCGACTGGACATCGCCCGGGAACCGGCAGGCCATGCCGATGATCGCCATCGGCTCATCGGGGGCGATTTCGGGGTGCGGCAGCGGTTCGGCAAGATGGTTCGCGAGGTGCTCGGCGAGCGCGACCGGGGTCGGGTGGTCGAATGTCACCGTCGCGGGCAGGCGTTGCCCGGTCGCCGCGGTGAGGCGGTTCCTGAGTTCCAGGGCGGTCAGGGAGTCGATGCCGAGGTCATGAAACGTCTTCGTGGGAACGATCCGCGAGGCGTCCTCATAGCCGAGGACGACCGCCGTCTCGATGCGGACAAGCTCGAGCGGAGACAAGTCGTCGTGGTGCTGCGCTGGGATCGCCTGAAACCAGGCCGGGATCACCAGTGCGGCGTCGCTCACCATGGCCTGGTCGAACAGGTTCAGGTTCTCCTCGGCGCTCAGGGTGGCGACGCCGATGCGGTTGGCTGTGGTGGCGCTCATGCCATCGGACCATGGGCCCCACGCCAGTGACGTTGCCGGGAGGCCGTGGGCCTTGCGGTGGGCGGCCAGAGCGTCCAGGAATGCGTTGGCGGCCGCGTAGTGGCCTTGCCCGGCACCGTCCACAGTGGCGGCCATCGAGGAGAACAGCACGAACGCCGACAGGTCTCCGGTCAGCTCGTGCAGGTTCATGGCCCCGTCGATCTTGGGGCGCATGACCAGGTCGAGTTCGTCGGGCGTGAGTGAGCCGATCACGCCGTCGCTCAACACACCCGCCGCGTGCACCACGGCGTTCACCGGGTGCTCGGCCAGAACGGCGGCCAGTGCTTCTCGGTCGGCGACATCGCACGCGACCACCGTGACGTCGACCCCAAGTTCGGCTAGGAGGGCGTCGACGCCGGGGGCGGATGGGCCTTGCCGGCTGACCAGGACGAGACGTTCAACGCCGTGGCGGTGGACCAGGTGCCGAGCGATGTGCGCCCCCAGCGCCCCGGTCCCGCCGGTGATCAGGACGCGGCTGTCCGCATGCCAGGGCGAGTCGCCGGCAGGAGCTGCCATCCGGACCCGTCCCGGCTTGTGCAACTGTCCACTGCGGACGGCCAGCTCCGGCTCGTCGGCGGCGGCCGCCATGGCGACGATCTCGGTCAGCTCGTCGACGTCCACGAGCACGAACTCGCCAGGGTTCTCGGCTTGCGCGGCGCGTACGAGCCCGGAGATGGGCGCGTGCATGAGGTCGACGTCCTCGCCGCTCGTCGAGACCGCCCGCTGGGTCACGATCACCAGCCGGGCACCGGCCGGGTGCGGGTCGGTGAGCCAGGCCTGGAGCATCGCCAGCACATCGGCGGTGAGCGCCTTGGTCATCGCCGGGATGTCACCGGTCAGGCGGGGCACGATGTACATGCCGTTGCCGTCCGGGGCGGTCTCCGGGGCCTGAATCGGCGTCCAGTGGATCTCGTGCAGGTCCTGGGTCAGCCGTCGCGCGTGGTGGAACCGCACAGGCCCCATCGACAGCACCGGCATACCCTCGGGGTCCTCAATGGACAGTTGTTCGCGGCTGGCCCGCACGTGGACCGTCGATCCGGCCACCGAGTGCAGGGCGACTCGTTCCCACGCGTACGGGACCCCGAGGTCGTCGCCCGCGACCAGGTCGAGGGTGTGCATGGCGGCGTCCAGGACCGCCGGGTGGATGACGAAGTCGCCGTCGGCAGGCAGGGACACCTCGGCGAACACCTCGTTGCCACGACGCCAGGCCGTCCGGAGGCCATGGAATGCGGGACCTTGTGAGACGGTCGCGTAGAACCCGGTGAGGTCAATGGGCTGAGCACCTCGCGGGGGCCACTCCCCTATGCCCGCGGCGGGTTCCGCGGCGGCCAGCTCGCCGTGGGCGTGCTTGAGCCACGTTTCGTCGCCAGTCCGCGCGTAGATGTCGACCGCCTGGCCGTCCACGACCACTTGCAGCTCGGTCTCGGCCGTGTCGGAGAGGAGCAGCGCGCGCTCGATGGTCAGCTCGGCCAACGCCGGGAACCCGGCTTCCCGGGCCGCTCTGAGGGCAAGCTCGACGAAGGCCGCACCGGGCAACAGGACCATGCCGGAGATGACGTGGTCCGCCAGCCACGGGAACTCCCGCAGCGACACCCGTCCGGCCAGCACAACGCCGTCCGTCCCGGCCAACCGCGCCATCATCGGCTGGGCGGCCGACGGGCCGAGCCAGAACCGCGTGCGCTGGAATGGGTACGTCGGCAGCGACACCCGGCGTCCGCCCGGGAAGAACGCCGCCCAGTCCACCGAAGTCCCCCGCACGTAGAGCCGGGCGACGGCCGTGAGCAGGTCGGGAGCCGCCGGGATCGTCTCGCCCGGAGCGTCGTCCCCGGAGCCGAGGCGCAGGAACGTGTCCACGCCCTGGTCGGCGAGCCAACGCAGGCCGTCACTGAACTCCAGCTGCCCAGGCACGATCGGGATCCGCGGCGGCGCGAACGTGACCACCCGGGACAGCCGCGCCCGGTCCGCGTCCGAAGCGGCGGTCAGCAAAGCGGCGTCCTCCAACGACAGCACCCCGGCCGCGTAAGCAGCGGCATACTCACACAACGGATCCCCAGCCACGAAGTCCGGCCGCACACCCCACGACTCCAGCAACCGGGCCATCGCGACCTGACTGGCGAACTCCTCCCCCGCGCCCATCGCCGCTTCGAAAGTCGCGGCATACACCGGATACGAGGCATACAAGGCCCGATCAACCGCGGCTCCCGCGGTGAACAGAAACGCTGTCCGCCCGCCCGTCACCGAACCCCGGATCACGGCGTCGTCGATGATCACGGCCCGCTCATCGAACCGCGCCCGCCCTACCGCCAACGTGAACCCCACATTGGGCCCTGGCGAGTGTTGTCGCAGGAGCATGTCCAGCGCGGCGGGGGTCTTGGCGGAAAAGACATACGGGAGGCGGCCTGAGGGGGCGGGAGTGGCCGTGGGGAGTGGGGGTTCTTCGATGATCGCGTGGGCGTTGGTGCCGCTGATGCCGAAGGCCGAGATGCCAGCCAGGCGCGGGCGTTCCGAGCGCTCCCAGGGCACTGGTGAGGTCAGCAACCTGGCATCGCCGACCGCGGGTGAGGGTGATTCGAGGTGGAGCGAGCAGGGCAGGATTCCGTGGCGGAGAGCCAGGATCATCTTGATCACGCCGGCGACTCCGGCGGCGGCCTGGGTGTGGCCGATGTTCGACTTCACCGAGCCGAGCCATAACGGTGTCTCGCGGTCCTGGCCGTAGGTGGCGAGAATGGCCTGTGCCTCAACGGGATCGCCCAGGGTTGTGCCGGTGCCGTGTGCCTCAATGACATCGACTTCAGCGGCGGTCAGACCGGCAGAAGCGAGCGCGGTCCGGATCAGCTGGCGTTGGGCGGCACCGTTCGGAGCGGTGAGGCCGTTGGAAGCCCCGTCCTGATTCATCGCGGAACCACGCAGTACGGCCAGAACCGGGTGGCCAAAGCGGACGGCGTCGGAAAGCCGTTCCACGACCAGCAATCCCGCTCCTTCGGCGAAGCTGGTGCCGTCCGCGTCGGCGGAGAACGCCTTGACCTTCCCGTCCGGCGCGAGCCCGCCGAGCTGCGCGAACTCGGTCCACACCGACGGGCTGCCTAGCACGGTCGCTCCCCCCGCCAGCGCGAGCGAGGCCTCGCCCCGCCGCACCGCCGCTGCCGCGAGATGCAGGGCCACAAGCGAAGAGGAACAAGCCGTGTCGACGGTGAGCGCGGGCCCTTGCAGGCCAAGGAAGTACGCGATCCGGCCGGAGGCGATGCTCAGCGAGGTCCCGGTCAGCGTGCCCGCGTAGGAGGTGGCACCGGCCCCCACGAATACCCCGGTCTGGCTGCCGCGCAACGAAGTGGGGTCGATGCCCGCGTTCTCAAAGGCCTCCCAGGCGACCTCCAGCAGGACCCGTTGCTGCGGCTCCATCGCGAGGGCCTCGCGCGGGCTGATCCCGAAGAACGAGGCGTCGAACATCGCGGCATCCGTCAGGAACCCGCCGAAGCCGGTGGCGTCCCAGCCACGGTCCGGCGGGAACGGCGTGATCGCGGATCGCCCGTCCATCACCAGGTCCCACAGGTCCGAGGGCGACGAGACACCACCGGGGAACCGGCAGGCCATCCCGACGACGGCGACCGGCGAGTCCACAGTGGACACGTCCACCGGGCGGTCCTCGGACAGGCCGAGGATGCAGGACGCGAGATCGGTCGCGGTGGGGTGGTCGAAGGCGACCGTGACCGGCAGGCTGACGCCCAGCGCGGCGGTGAGGCGGGCGTGCAGCTCGACCAGGGCGAGGGAGTCGAGGCCGAGGTCGCGCAGCGGGCGGTCCGGGTCGATCTGGCGGGCGGGCCGGATCTTGGTCAGGACCGCGAGGGCCTCGGCCCGGACGACGTCGAGCAGCACGGCGAACTCCATGTGCGCACTCCCCGGTTTTCGACGGATGAAACCACCTCAACCGGCACGGTATTGCGCACGTCACGGACCCCAGTACCCCTAGCCACCCCGAGCGGCCACAATTCACGGGTGGCCCGGAATGGTTCACGATCCCGGTTATGAGTTCCGCACTTCACTCGCGGTCTCAGCGCTGCTCAAGCAGCCCCGCGTCCCACAGCTCCCCTATCCAGATGTCC
>CBIMJO010000847.1:0-5087 GCA_966244135.1 uncultured Actinocrispum sp.
CAGGTTCTCCTTGACCTCACCGGACCCGGAGTTCTCGCCGTTCGCGGTGACCTCGACAACCTTGTCGGTGATGTCGCCGGGGATGCGGGTCGGGTCGTCACCGTTGACGCCCGAGGCCTTGGGCGTGCCGTCCGGCAGCGTCTCGGCGGTGTCGGTCCACGCCGGCTGCGGATCGCCCGGTTCGAACGACGAGTAGAAGTCCGTGGCCCCTCCCGGCTGTGCCTGCGCGGGTGCCGCGAGCACTGTCGTCGACAGTGCCACGCCGACGGCTGCGGCCGCCAGGCGGGAGAACAGCGGTCTTGGCCAGGCATTTCGCCGGTAGCCCATGTTTCGCCTCCGCGTTGAGGAACGCCCCTGCCCCCGGGGCCGCGAACAGGGGAACTCAGCCATGACATCGATGTCAATAGCTCGCTGAGACCTGACACCGAACTGTCTCGCGACTACGACACCTGGCCTACGACGACCGGGGGAGTCCGGAGAGGACAGTGTCCACAATGGCCTCGGCGAAGCCGGATTCCAGTGCGGTCTGCCGGATCAGCACGCGGTACCAGACCGCGCCGGCCAGCAGGTCGATCACCATCGCCGGGTCGACGTCCGCGGTCAACTCGCCGCGCTGCCGGGCCCGGTCGAAGATCGGCTTCTCGCCCTCCATCCGCTCCGCGCAGAACATCCGCACCAGGCCGGCCAGGCCGGGGCGGTCCAGCCCGCCGAGCGCGGCCTTGGCGACCTTGCCGCTGGGCACCGCGGTGAGCATCCGGATCACCTGGTGGGTCACCGCGATCAGGTCGCCGCGCAGGCTGCCGGTGTCCTCGGTGTTCTTCTCCAGCACCTCGCGGTCGATCATCGCGGCCGCCAGCAGGGCGTCCTTGGACGGGTACCAGCGGTAGATGGTGGTCTTGTTGACCTTGGACCGCGCGGCGACGCCCTCGATGGTCAGGCCGTCGTAGCCGTGCTGCATCAGCAGGTCGAGGGTGGCCTGGAAGATCGCGGCCGCCTGGCGGGGGCCGCGGCCCTCGGTGCGGGTGGCGCGAAACACAGCCAAAACACTACGCGACGTTGCGTTGTCCCGGCGCGGCTCGGTACGGTGAATTGCAACGCACCGTTGCGTTGCATTTTCCCTCCTGGAGGACTGCGATGGGCAGCAAGTGGACAGCGGCCGACATCCCCGGCCAGACCGGCCGGACCGCCGTGGTGACCGGCGCCAACAGCGGGTTGGGCCTGGTCACGGCCCAGGAGCTGGCCCGCGCGGGTGCACACGTCGTGGTCGCCTGCCGGGACCTGGCCAAGGGGGCGGCCGCCGTCTCGACCATCCGCGCCGCGGTCCCCGATGCCTCGTTGTCACTCGAACGGCTGGATCTTGCCGACTTGTCGTCGGTGCGCGAGTTCGCCGACGTGCTCGCCAAGGAACACGACGGCCTCGACCTGCTGATCAACAACGCCGGCATCATGGCCGTGCCGCAGGGCACGACGGCCGACGGCTTCGAATCCCAGTTCGGCACCAACCACCTGGGCCACTTCGCCCTGACCGGCCGGCTGGCCGAAATGCTGTCCGCGCGGCCGGGCAGCCGCGTGGTGACCGTGTCCAGTGGCATGCACCGGATCGGGCGCATCCGGTTCGACGACCTGCAGAGCACCCGCCGCTACCAGAACTGGCTCGCCTACGGTCAGTCGAAACTGGCCAACCTGCTGTTCGCCTTCGAACTCGACCGCCGGGCACCGTTCGGCAGCTACGCCTCGCATCCCGGCTACGCCAACACCAACCTGCAGAACGCGGTCACGCAAGCCACCGGCAGCAAGCTCATCGAGCGCACCGCGTCGCTGTTCACCCGCGCCTTCGCCCAGTCCATGGAGATGGGCGCGCTGCCAAGCCTGTACGCGGCCACTTATCCCGATCTTCCCGGCGGCAGCTTCATCGGCCCGGACGCCTTCTTCGAACAGCGCGGCCACCCCACCATCGTCCGCGCCCGGAAACCCGCTTACGACGAGGCCGACGCCCGTCGTCTCTGGGAAGTCTCCGAGGAGCTGACAAACGTCACATTCCCGTTCACCGGGGCGCAAAAGAATTGACCGTCAACGTCCATTGAGGACAATTCTTGGTTCGCCGGGATACGAAGGTCAGATCAACTCCGCGATGTGGTGAATCTCTGGCGCGATAGCGGCTTTCAGGCCCCGGAACGCCCGGTTTGCCGCTCTGGTACCGAAAGCGGTCCTATCGAAACGTCGTCCCGATATCGCGCTGTTGTGCACCTGGAACTGATTGGTCTATACCTTGTCCGGGGTGCAATCGAAGTGCGCGTCGAGGAGGACCCGTGAACCCGTCCCGTTCCTGTTGCCCGGTCCATGATTCGCTACGCCGAACGGCACTGTTCGGCAAGCTGTTCGCCGGCTGGTTATCCGATTCCGTGATCGTCTAGGCGGGCAGGTGGGGGTGTCCTGCAGACGGGCCTTGGTGGGCAGGCAGACCGAGTCCGCGGCACTGCACCAGGTGCTGGACCGGCTGGCCACGGGCCGACCACAGGTCGTGGAGATCTACGGGGATCCAGGGATCGGCAAGACCAGGCTGCTCGACGAGCTGGCCGGCCTTGCCACGGACCGGAAGCTGACCCTTGTGGCGGCCCGGTCGAGTGAGTACCAGCGACACATTCCGCTGGGTGTGGTCACCGAGGCGCTCAGCGGGCTCGGCTCGTGCGACGCACTGGCGATGCCGCAGAGCAGCGATCGATACCGGGCGTATCGCTCGGTCCGTGACGTGCTGATCCGGCATGCCCGGCCACCGGGGCTGGCGTTGCTGTTCGACGATCTGCACTGGGCCGACGAGGCCTCGCACGATCTGCTGGAACAGCTGCTGCTGGACATGCCGCCGGTCGCGTTGCTGGTCGCGGTCGCCTACCGGGACCAGCACGTCCCGCCCGGGCTGCCCGCCGCGTTCACCCGCACGAGGGCGGAGGTGACCCGGCTGGCGCTCGAACCGTTGACCGAGACCGACATCGCGGAGCTGCTACCGGAACTGCCGGTGCGGCGGCTGCGGCTGGTGCTGCGAGCCAGCGGCGGCAACCCGCTCTACCTGGACGCGCTCGGCCCGGTCGACGATCCGACCCTGCAGGTCCTGGCCGACCAGGACCGCGCCGACCCACGCGACATCCCGGGCCGGCTGCATGCGTTGCTGGACACCGAGTTGCGCCGGCTCGACCCGGTGCAACGGCTGGTGGCCCAGGCCATCGCGATCGCCGGGGACCCCGCGGAGCTGGATCTGGTGCTGGGCATCGCGGACCGGCCGGAGTCGGAGGTCTTCCCGGCGCTGGACGCGTTGGTCGCGCTCGGCGTGGTGCACCCGGCCGGGTTCCGGTTCCGCTTCCGGCATCCGTTGCTGCGCATGGCCGCCTACCAGTCGGCCGGACCGGCCTGGCGGATCTGCGCGCACCGCCGCGCGGAACTGCACCTGCGCGGCCGAGGCGGATCGTTGCCGTTGCGCGCCCACCACTTGAGCAGGGCCGCACGTTACGGCGACACCGACGTGGCCGGGGTTCTCGTCCAGGCCGCGGTGGAGACGTTGGGCACCGCACCGGCCGACGCGGCCGTGTGGACGCGCACCGCGCTACGGCTGCTGCCACCGGACGCCGACGAGACGACCCGGACGGATTTGCTGCTGTTGCAAGCAGATGCGCTGGGCCGCAGCGAAGGACTCGCCGAGAGCAGGCGCATCCTGCACGAGGTGATCGAGCACGCCGGGCATCGGCGCTGGGAGGCGGTGCTGCACTGCGCGACCGCCGACCGGCTGCTGGGCCGGCTGGACGAAGCCCGTGCCCTGCTGGAAACCGAACTCGGCGAAGCCGTCCCGGCGGCGGGCCGGGGTGCGCTCACCATCGAGCTGGCGGCGACGAACCTGCTGCTCGACGATCCGCAGCGGTGCATCCGGCATGCCACCGCCGCGGTCGCCGACGGGCTGCGGATCGGTGAGCGATGCCAGGTCGCGGCCGGCCGGGTGCTGCTGGGTCTGGCGTCGCTGCGCGAAGGTGACGTCGTGGCCGCCCGGCACCGGCTGACCGAAGCGGCCCGGCTCGTCGACGGCCTGTCCGACGCGGAACTGCGCGAATGGCTCAGCATCCTGCCGATGCTGGCGTGGCTGGAGCTGCATCTGGAGCGCTACCCGGACGCCGACCGGCACTTGGCCCGCGGCTTGGAGATCGCCAACACCTCCGGCCTGTCCCGGGTCCTGCCGTACCTCTACACGGTGCGGTCGGCGTTGGCCGAACGCACCGGCCGCCTCGACGTCGCCTGCTCCGCACTCGTCGACGCCCGGGACGCCTCCGCGGCGATCGGCAGCACGGAGACCGGCGCGATGGCCGGTGCGGTCGATCTGTGGGTGACGTTGTGGCACCGCGGCCCGCAGGCCGCGCTCGACCTGGCCGACAGCGCCCGGCCACGATCCCGTTGGTGGGCCGAGGAAGCCGACGCCGCGATGGTCACCGCCCTGCTGATCGCGGGCCGCCCCACCGCGGCCGCCACGCAGATCGCCGAGCACCTCGAGATCGGCAAAGGCGGACTGACCAACGCGCACTGGTACTCGTCCCTGGCGCTGGCCGAACTGGCGCTGGGTGCCCGAGACGAGGCCATCAAACTCTCGGAGGACGCGCTGCGGTTCGCCGACGAGCTGGATGTGCCCTACCAGCGCGGGATTACCCAGATGGCGTACGCCCGCGTGCTCGCGGGTTGCGGGCTGCACGGTCAGGCCTTGCCGCAGTCGGAGCTTGCGGTGGACTGGTTCGTCACCGCCGGGGCACCCCTGCATGCCGCGATGGCCCGCAGCGTCGTCGCGGAAAACCTTGCCGCGGCAGGGGATCTGCAGCGGGCCCGGGTGGAGTTCGGCCTGGCCAAATCGGGTTACGCGGCCTGCGGCGCGACCTGGCTGCTGACCAAAGTGCGCAACAGCGAAAGCCGTCTCGGCGCCCGCACACCCCGGCCACGCCGGGCGGGCGAGGCGGGCACCGTCGAGGTGCTGTCCGATCGCGAGCGGGAGATCGCCCAGCTGGTCGCCAACGGCATGACCAACCGCGAGATCGCCGCCCGCCTGTACCTGTCCGCCAAGA
>CBIMJO010000848.1:0-5073 GCA_966244135.1 uncultured Actinocrispum sp.
GTAGTTGGCCAACAGCAGCGGTGGTCGCTCGAGCCTGGCTCGGCGCTGGAACTCGGAAACGATCGACGGCCCAACCGTGACGACGACGGCAACGTCGCGTAGCAGGAAGCGCTCCCATTTGTCCGCAACGAACCTCGTGCGCCTCGACATCGGCACCCATTCCTGCCCGTTGAACTCGACATTCTCGGTCCACAGTTCGTGCGCCTGGTAGCGGCCGTCGTCGAGCACGACCACCAGCGGGACCTGCTTCGCGAGGTCGTCCAGACCGGCCAATTGTCCAGTGACCGCGGCGATCTCGTCGGCTGTGGCCGTGCCGAGCGCGGCCAACGCAGTCAGCGCCCGGCGTTGCACTTCCGGTAGCCGGCTAAGGATTTCCTCGCGTGCGTACCGCCACGGCGCCGATGCTCCTGCGGCGAAGGCCAACCGGACCAGCGCCGGCCAGCCGCGCAACTCGCCGACGAGGCTCGGGTCCCCGCCGAGCCTGTGGGCGAGTGCCTGGACTTCCGGTGCGGTGAAGGACAAGTCGCTCTCGGCGATCCAGCTCACCTCACCGGCCGCCTCCCGGCGGGCCAGCGGCAGGTCCGGTACCGAACGTCCACAGAGGACGATGTGCGCGGTCGCGGGCAGCCGTCGGACCAGCTCGCCGAGCAGGGCCGCCCCTGGTGACCCACCAGGGATCTCGTGCACATCGTCGAAGATCAGGCACACCTCGACCGGTGCGAACCGATGCAAAGCCGACAGAACATCCCGTGCACACGCCACCGGATGGTCCAGCGCCGAACCGATGGCCTGCCCCAGGACCGAGGCGTTCTCGTGCGCGGCCTCGCAGGTGATCCACACGTCGATCCCGCGCGGCGCCAACAGGTGCGCGCGGACCGCTTGAGCGACCACAGTGGTCTTACCGAATCCCGCCCCGGCCACCACAACGGTCACCGCACGTTCCCACCGCTCGCTGAGGCGTGCCAACGGTCCGAGGCGGGCGATCTCGACGTCCAGCGGGCGTGGCACGCGGGCCAAGCCGGTCTGCGTCTCGATGGGGTCCATGCGGGCCCAGTGCGCCTACCCGCCAGTCAGATACCCCTTCGGGCCCGGCAGGGCCACTGCGAAGCCCACACTGCCCCGAGGGGACTTAGCCGTCGAGTGACTGCTGGTTGACGTTCCAGCCGGACACAGTCACCACCGGGCGCGACCCGTGCAGGGCGGAACGGTTGTAGCGGGCGGTGATCGTCTGGGACTCGCCGGGCCACAGCGTGAGGTCGTTCTGGCTCCACAGGATCGGCAGCACCTGGTTGTCGCCGGCGAGCGGACGCCCGTCGGATCCGCGGCGAACATCGGCCCGGAGCATGAAGCCGACCGTGGGCGTGGTGGACACGTTGCGGATGGTCACCGTGGTCACCAGGCTGTCGCCTTCCTGGTGGGTCCAGGAGCGCGTGCTGATCTGCGCCGGCGCCAGGCTTTGCAGGCCGGTCAGGTCCGCGTAGCCGTTCGGCTGGAACTCCGCGCCGCTGCCCTCGCCGATGGTCCGGGCGAAGTCCACCTGGTCGGCCTTGGTGGACAGCCAGTACACGTTGCGGCTCACCACGTTGGTGCCCTGGGTGAGGGTGAGCTTCAGGAAGTAGGTCGGGGAGATGCCCGCGGGCACGGCCGGCTTCAGCACGGTCTGAACGTCCTGAGTGGACAGACTGGGCACGTCGACCCGGCTCGTGGCCTTGACCGTTCCGTTGAGGTCGATGAACTCGACGGTCGCGCGCAGCCCCGACTTCCGTTGCCCGGTCAGGTTCGTCACCTTGATCGAGCCGTCGTCATAGGCGTACATGATGTGCACCGGTTCGTTCGCCTGCTGCGCACCGAAGAACACGCCGGGCTGGTCGAGGTCGTACCCGTACAGCTCCCACTGCAGCGACGGCCAGGACTTGTTCATCTGCCAGTAGATCAGGCCAGTACTCGGGTTGACCGGGTCCTTGGCGTGCCCGAGGTAGGCCTCGAACTGTGCCCTGGTCACCTCGTAGCCACCGGCCTGCGCGATCCGTTGGTAGGACGCCATGTCCGACCAGTGCCCGTACCGGTTCCACAGTGGGGTGTTGTACCGGCCGAGCTTCCCGACCGAGGTGTAGTCGCTGTAGTTGTTGGTGTGGAAGATGAGCGGGCCGGTGCCCTTGCCGCTGGTGGAGCTGACGTCCCAGACCTGGCCCTGCTCGGCCGGGGTGAGGAACCGGTTCAGCGAGTCCTGGGTCGGGATCGTGTTGCCGGAGCTGGACTCGGTGTCGAAGCCGAACGCGCCGCCCGCGTTGGTGAAGTCCCCGCCCTCGTTCATCTCCGGGCCGTTGTCCCACCAATAGCTTGGCGGCGCGTAGTTGTACGGGCCTTCCTTGGCGCCGGCCGGGCCGAGCTGCGCGGACGCCTTGTACTCGGCGGACGCGACCTGTGGTGTGGACCAGTCGGCGGCCTCGAACGCGTCCAGGAAGATCGCTTCCTTGGCCGCGTCCGGCTCGTTGTCGCTGCCCTGGAAGAACGTGAACACGCTGGGGTGGTCACGCATCCACGCGGCGACGTTCGCGGCCTGGTTGGCAGCGCTGGCCTTGATGCCGGCGCTCCAGCTCGTGGAGCGCTGCTCCCATTTGTCGCAGCACTGCCAGCCGGGCATCGCCAGGATGCCCATCCGGTCCATCTGCTGGAACATGTCGTCCGGCGGGAAGTTGCCCTCGAACCGGATCGAGTTCAGGCCCATGTTGCGGATGTAGCTCAGCTGGTCGTGCATGTTCTGCGCGGAATAGCGCAGGAACAGGTCCTGCGACCAGCCGCCGCCGCGAACCACGAACGGCACGCCGTTGATCAGGTACTGCCGGTAGCCGTCCGGGCCGTGAGTCTGGCCTGGCACAACGGGTGTGAGCCGGGAGGTGACGGTCCGGATGCCGAAGTCCTCTTGCTGGCGGTCGGTGACGTCACCGTGCACGGACGCGTGGACGTCCAGGTGGTACATAGGCTGGTCGCCCATCTGGTACGGCCACCAGATCGCGGGATGCTTCAGTTTCACCGGCGCCGCGGACACCGTTGTGGTGGTGTTCGCCGGGATCGTGACTCGCTGCCGGACCGGGAGACGCGTGCCCGGCCGGGTGATCTCACCGGTCAGGTCGACGGTCTGGTCGGTGCTGGTGTTGTTGCGCAGGTCGGCTTTGACGGTGAGCTCGGAGCTGCTCAGGTCGGCGGCGTTGTCCTGGATCACGTGCGCGTTGCGGACCGAGACGGCGCCGTCGGACACCAGCTGGGGCGCGAACTGCAGGCCGGTCCAGTTGTCCGGCGACTTCGGGTTCCAGTCGACCATGTCCAGGGTCAGCACCCCGGTGCGGTTGCTGGTGTCGTTGCGGAACACGTCGAGCGCGATCGCGTTGGGCCCGGGCCGCAGCAATGACGTGACGTCGTATTCGAAGCGGGAGTAGGCGCCTTGCAGCTGGGCCTGGTCGGCGACCTTGGTGCCGTTCACCCACAGGTTCGCACGGCCGAGCACGCCGTTCATCACCAGGAACTGGTGCTGGCCCGGGTGGGGCCACAGCCACAGCTGGTCGCGGTACCACCAGTTGACCATGAACTGGTCGGCCGGGACCTTGCTCAGGTTGTCGGACTTGAAGATGTCCGGGTAGCGGCCGTTCTCCACCAGGCCGGCCATCAGCGTCTCGGGCTGCGAGATCGGCAGCCACCCGGCGGTGGAGTAGCCGGGCTGGGAGATCGCCGCGCCGTCGCTGCCCGCCACGGCCGACGACTGGATCCGCCAGCCACGCACCAGGTCCGGCTGGGTGTCGTTCCCGCCGGCCGTCGCGGGACCGGACACCAGGGCGACACCGAGAGCCACTGCAGCACCAAGGGCCAGCCACCGCTTCATGAGAGCACTCCGTCTCCCGAGCCGCAGAATAAATAGGAAACCTTACAAACAAAAACAGGTCTAGTCCTCGGGCCGACTCCAGTCAAGGGATCACGGGCGCCTCGCCGTGGCGTCCGGCAAAATACCCGGCATGACCGAATTCGACCCGCACGCGCTGCTTGAGCAGAGCCGTCTCGGTGTGCTCGCGACCATCAAGGCGAACGGCCTTCCGCAGCTGTCCCCGGTGATGCCCTTCTACCACCGGGAGAAAGGCGTGCTCTACGTGTCGATCACCGAGGGGCGGGCCAAGACCGCGAACCTGCGGCGGGATCCGCGGGCGGCCCTGGAGACCACCAGTGCGGACGGCTGGGCTTGGGCCACCGCCGAGGGAACGGTGACCCTCACTGGGCCGGGCACCGACCCGCACGGCCCCGAGGTCGATGCGTTGGTGGCCTACTACCGGCTCGCCGCCGGGGAACATCCGGACTGGGACGAGTACCGATCGGTGATGGTGGCCGACCGCCGCGTGCTCATGACGATGACGGTGGACCGGGTGTACGGGGCGAAGATCCGTTAGTGCGGAGTAACCGGACGGTGGGTGGACCACGATGGGTGGGTATGGCGCGCAGGGCGTGGGTGATCATCGGGGTCTGCCTGATCGTGGCCGGGCTGGGCTGGTGGGTCGTGCAGGTGACTCTGCTCAGCCCCGCGGATCGTGGCAACGCCAGCGGGTATGGGCAGTTCGTGCTGGCCACGGTCGGGACGCTGCTCACGATGTGGCAGATCCTCGGCAAACGCATCGTCCCGGACCGGACGGCCGCGCCCAGCGTGGACGAACTCACCGACCGGCTGGCCGCCGCGATGCGGGAGCAGTGGACCGCCGCAGCCGCTGAACGCGGATTGCGCGAACCCCTGCCGATCCGGTGGCGCCGGTCGAGTGAACCTGTGGCGGGACCCGTTGCCAGCAGTACCCGGTCGACTTCGTTCGATCCGTTGCCGGGGATCGCGCGTGTCACCGCGGGCCACCTGCGCGAGGGCACGCACCGGACGCTGCACCGGATCTATGGCGGTCTGGCTTCGGGGCGGCTGATCATCACGGGCGGGCCGGGGACCGGCAAGAGCTCGGCGGCGATCCTGCTGCTGATCGACGCCCTGCGTTACCGCGAACAGGTCCAGCCCGATCAACGCGCCCAGATTCCGGTGCCGGTGCTGTTCAC
>CBIMJO010000849.1:0-5072 GCA_966244135.1 uncultured Actinocrispum sp.
GACGTCCATGTCCGCGGCCCGGTCGAGGAACCGCCGGTAGGCCGCCACCCCGTCGGCCGTGTACAGGTCGAACGGGATGCGCGTGTGCACGCAGCCCTGCCCGAAGTGCCCGTACAGGCTGGGCCCGGTATCACTGGAGTAACCGAACTCCTCGTACAGCGTGGAAAGCCGGCGCAGATAGTCGCCCAGCCGCTCGGGCGGCACGGCCGAGTCCTCCCAGCCCTCGAAGGTGTCCGGGCGGCCGGGGATGTGCGCGGTGGCGCCGAGCCCGGCCTCGCGCACCCGCCACAGCTCGTCCTCCTGCCGCGGGTCGTCCAGCACCGCGACATCGGCCTGGTGATCGCTGTCCTGCAGGTCATCGAGCAGCTTCTGCGCGCGGGCGTCGGCCTCCTCGGTGGTGTCGCCGCCGAACTGGATCATCAGGAACGCCCGGCCCCGTGGCATGTCGTTGAGGGCGTCCGGGTTGAGGTGCTTGATCCGCTCGTCCCGGATCAGCTTGGCGTCCAGGCCCTCCAGGGCGATCGGTTCGTGCGGCAGGATCTTCGGCACCGCGTCGCCCGCCTTGTCCACGCTGGGGTAGCCCAGCACGACCAGGGTCCGTTGCTTGACCACCGGGACCAGCTTCAGCTTCGCCCGCAGCACTGTGACCAATGTGGACTCGCTGCCCACCAGCAGCCCGGCCACGTCGAACCCGTGCTCCGGCAACAGGGAGTCGAGGTTGTAGCCGGATACCCGGCGCGGGATGTCCGGGAAGCGCCGCCGGATCTCCTCGGCGTACGTGTCGCGCAGTTCGCGCAGGCTGCGGTAGATCGCGGACCGTCTGTTGCCGTGGCGTTCGATCTCGGCGTACTCGTCGTCGCTGGTGGGCCCGCACCAGAACCGGGTTCCGTCGTAGCAGAGGACTTCCAGTGCGGCGATGTTGTCGACGACCTTGCCGGTGCGCTGGGCCGTCGCGCCGCAGGAGTTGTTGCCGATCATGCCGCCGAGCGTGCAGTTCATGTGCGTGGCCGGTTCCGGGCCGAACCGCAGGCCGGTGTCCTTGAGCTGCCGGTTGAGCTCGTCGAGCACGATTCCTGGCTGCACCACACAGGTTCGCTCGTCCTCGTCGACCGATTCGACCCGGTCGCAGTACTTCGACCAGTCGATCACCACGGCCGCGTTGGCGCACTGTCCCGCCAAGCTGGTCCCACCGCCTCGGGACAGCACCGGCGCGTCGTACTCGCGCGCGACGGCGACCGCCTCGGCCGCGGCCTCCGGGGAGTGCGGCACGACGACCCCGATCGGCACTTGGCGGAAGTTCGACGCGTCGGTCGAGTACGCGGCCCGGCTGCCCACGTCGAACCGCACCTCACCGTCCACCCGGCGGCGCAGCGCTGCCTCCAGCCGGGCGGTGTCCACCGCCGGGCGTGCCTCGGGCCGGACCACCGGGGCCGGCAGGTCGGTCAGTGCCATATGACTTCCACTCCGTGTCTACCCTCAGTGCGTGACGCAAACGTCGACGACCGAAGACGACTCCTCCACCGCCTTGGCTACCCTCCGGGCCATGGTGGCAATCGCCGATTCGACCGTGGAAAAGGTGACCGGGCAACTGACGTTGACCCAGTTCCGGGCGTTACGGACAACTGTCACACTCACCCCGGTCACGATGACCCGGGTGGCGCAGGAGCTGGACATCACGCCGTCCTCGGTCACCCGGGCGTGTGAACGGCTGGTCACCGCCGGCTTGCTGCAGAGAGCGGCCAACCCCCTGAACCGGCGCGAGATCCTGCTCGCGCCCACCGCGGCGGGGCGCCAGACGGTGAATCGTGTCGACCAGGACCGTCGTGCGGCACTGATCGCCATCCTGGACCGGTTGCCGGCGGAGGTGCGTGCGTCCGTCGTTGCGGCATTCGGCCATTTCGCGAGGGCCGCGGACAATTCGACCGTGAGCTGATGTTTGCGGGGCGCAAGTAAATCCGATGTTTCCGGACGCGGCTTCCGGGTAGCCATCCCCGTCCCGGTTCGATGTGGTGCGGATCGGGTAGCCGTGCGGCATGCGGTTGCGGCGTAGTGATCCGGCTGGGCCGGGACTGACGAGACGACGGCGCGGGCGCGGATGGGTCTACCTGACCCACACCGGTGAACTCGCCGATGAGGACGCTCGTGGGCGGGCCAGTGCGCTGGTGATTCCACCAGCCTGGCGAGACGTCTGGATCTGCCCGTATCCGAACGGTCACATCCAGGTGGTCGGCACCGATGACGCGGGCCGCCGTCAGTACATCTACCACGAGGAATGGCGCAGGCAGCGCGACGAACAGAAGCACGATCGCGTGCTCGAGCTGGCCGAACGCCTGCCGGAGTTCCGGCTGAAGATCCATCAGGATCTCGGTGGACGCGGCCTGACCTGCGACCGGGTGCATGCGGGCGCCTTGCGGATGCTGGATCGCGGGGTGTTCCGGACCGGCGGCGAACAGTACGCCGACGACAGCCGCGGCGTCGCGACCCTTGTGCGCGACGACGTCACCATCGTGCGCGGTGAGCTGCGGTTCTGTTTCATCGCCAAAGGCGGGCTGGAACGGCGGCTGCGGATGAACGACGCGCAGCTGACCAAGCTCGTGCGGTCGCTGCGGCGGGCCGGGGCGGACACCGACCGGCTGCTGGTCTACCGCGCCGGCCGGGACTGGCGGGAAGTGCACGCGGACACGATCAACACCCGGTTCAAGGAGCTGACCGGCGACGACTTCACCGCGAAGGACCTGCGCACCTGGAACGCCACCGTACTGGCCGCTGTGTCGTTCGCCGAGGCCGATCGCCCGAAGTCCAAGGCGGCGCGCAAAAGAGCCGAAGTCGCCGCGTTCGACCGGGTCGCCGAACAGCTCGGCAACACCCGGGCGGTGGCCAAGCGATCCTATGTGGACCCACGCGTGGTCGATGCGTTCGGTGAGGGCAGAACGATCGACCTGACCAAGGTCGACGGCCGTGAGGACATCGAACGAGCGGTGCTGAAGCTGCTCGGCGACTAGTTTCCGGCGTCCGTGCGTGGGGTACTCGAGCGGAGGAGTCTGTGCGGAGGAAGGGACGACTGTGTCCAGGGTTGTGGTGATCACCGGAGCGAGTGGGGGAGTCGGGCGGGCTACAGCCCGCGAGTTCGCGCGCCGGGGCGGCAGGATCGCGTTGCTGGCGCGCGGTCAGTCCGGTTTGGACAGTGCCGCCGCCGATGTGCGGGCCGAGGGCGGCGAACCGATCGTGGTCCCGGTCGACATGGCCGACCACCGTGCGGTGGAGGCCGCGGCGCAACGCGTCGAGGACGAACTGGGACCGATCGACGTGTGGGTGAACGACGCGTTCACCGGCGTGTTCGCCCCGGTCACCGAGATCGCGCCGGAGGAGTTCCGGCGGGTGACCGAGGTCAGCTACCTCGGTTACGTCTACGGGACCAAGGCAGCGCTCAAACGGATGCTGCCCAGGGACTCCGGGGTGATCGTGCAGGTCGGTTCGGCGCTGGCCTACCGCGGGATCCCGTTGCAAGCGGCGTACTGCGGCGCCAAGCACGCGATCCAGGGGTTCCACGACTCGCTGCGCTGCGAGTTGTTGCACGCCAGGACGAAGGTGCGGGCGACGATGGTTCAGTTGCCGGCCATGAACACGCCACAGTTCGGGTGGGTGAAGTCACGGCTGCCGAAGCGGGCCCAGCCAGTGCCACCGATCTACCAGCCAGAGGTGGCCGCGCGGGCGATCATGCGGGCCGCGGACCGGCCACGCCGTCGCGAGTATTGGGTCGGAATGTCCACTGTGGCCACTCTGCTCGGCGACAAGGTCGCTCCCGGCCTGCTGGACCACTACCTGGCCCGTACCGGCTTCTCCTCGCAGCAGACCAGCGAACCCCGTGACCCGCATCAGCCGGCCAACCTGTGGGAGCCCGCGGACGAGCGTTCCGGCACTGACCGAGGCGCTCATGGCGAGTTCGACGAGGTGGCCCACGAGCACAACCCGCAGCAGTGGATGAGCAGGCACCGCGGGATCGTCGCCGGCAGTGCCGTGGCAGCGGCCGCGGTTGCCGCGGTCGCGATCCGGAGACATTGATGGGCGATGTCCAGTTGTGTCCGACGTGGACGGAGACGGCGTGGGGCCGTGTGCACGCATTGTCCGCCGGTTCGCCGGGCGTGGGGGAGCTGGTCCTGGTGCCGGGCCTTGGTGTCTCGGCGTACCTGAGGGAAAGCGTGACCTGCGCG
Organism: uncultured Actinocrispum sp.; assembly: GCA_966244135.1. Lineage (GTDB taxonomy): Bacteria > Actinomycetota > Actinomycetes > Mycobacteriales > Pseudonocardiaceae > Kibdelosporangium. Next base: position 4,212 of record CBIMJO010000849.1, read on the forward strand.
GCCAATGCCGGGTACCGGGCGTGGCTGCCGGATCCGCCGGGGTTCGGTGGGAATAGGAACCCGGCGCGTCCGTTGACCATCCCGGACATCGGCGCCGCGCTCGTGCACTGGCTGCGCCTGCGGGAGCTGCGCTCGATCGTCCTGATCGGACACTCATGCGGAACCCAGGTCGCCGCTCATGTGGCCGCACTGGCGCCTGACCTGGTCGACCGGCTGGTACTGGGCAGCCCGACCGTGGACCCGCGCTACCGGTCCTGGCCGAAAGCGGTGATCCGGTGGCGTCGAGATGGGCGGCTGGAGCCGCGGTCGCTGGTGCGGACTCAGCGGCCGGAGTGGTGCCGGGCCGGGGTGTTCCGGCTGGCGAGGCTGGCCCGGTCGATGATGGCGGACGATCTGGAGACCACGCTGGCACAGGTGTCCTGCCCGGTCACCGTCCTGCGCGGCGACCGGGATCCGCTGTGCACCAAGGAATGGGCGCGCGACCTGGCCGGGCCGGACAACCTCGTCGAGGTGCCGGGCCCGCACGCTTTTCCCTACGTGACACCGGACGTCTGGGTGAAGGGAGTTCCCGGTGACTGTCGAACCTGACAAGGCGATCGCGGCGTTCGACTCGGCGAGCGCGATGCTGGCGGCCACCGGCCGGGGGCTCACCGGGCAGCCGTTCGACCGCGCCGGCAAAGGACCACTGTTCGGAGCGGCCCTCCGAGCCGCCAATCTCCTGCCCAGACCGATCCGGCAACGCCTCTACGCGTCCGCCGGTGGCGCCGAGGGCATCGCGCCCGATCAGTTGGGTGAGATCGACATGGGCGCCGTCGCCGAATGGGTCACCGGCCACTACCCGGCCGCCCGGTATCCGGGGCT
>CBIMJO010000850.1:0-5070 GCA_966244135.1 uncultured Actinocrispum sp.
CGCCGATCTCCGGCAGCAGGTAGAGCGCGCCCAGGTGGACCGGGCCGGAGCAGAGCAGGCCGATGTCGAACCGGGCCAGCGCCCACAGTTTGGCCCAGTCCTCTGCGGACTGTTGTCCCAGGCCGGCCGCGAAGTCCAAAGAGGGCCGGACGGTCCCGGCCAGCAGCTCGGCGAGGATGTCCTCCTTGCCGGCGAAGTAGTGGTACAGCGAGGCCTGGCGCAGCCCGGCCTTGTCCGCGATGGACCTGGTCGAGGTCGCGCTGTAGCCGTGCGAGACGAACAGCTCGGCGGCCGCGCCCAGCACGTCCTGCCGCGAATCACGCTCGCCGGGAGCCTCCCCCGTAGCCCTCGGCCGCCCCCTGCTCGCCACTGCCACCCGCCCATCCTAGTGAACTGCACACAAGGTGCCCCGTGCGCAACGTGAAAAATACCGCCGCGTGCAGTTTAGTTTTCTATCGATTGACAGGAAATCACGTCGTAGGCTCGGCAGGTCCTGATCGCCCTGACCAGGAAGGGCCCGCAATGAGCACTTCGACCACATCTGGCGCCCGCGATCACGCCCGCGCCCAGGAGGTCACCGAGACCCCGATCGCCCCACCCGACGGCGTGGACCACCTGACGTGGGCCGATGTCGTGCCCGGCGGCGGGTACACGCACAAGGTCCTCGCCCGCGGCAGCATGCTCCGGCTGACGGACTTGAGTGGCGACGCCTGTGCGCACGTGCTGCTGTACAACGCGGACCAGCCGTGGGAGCGGCTGAACGTGGCCGACACCGTGAAGGTGCAGTGGAACGCGTACCTCGGCGAAGGCGGGCTGCTGCTCAGCGACCAGGGCCGCGCACTCGCGTCGATCGCCGCGTTCACCGGCGGGCATGACACGTTGTGCGGGACCTCGGCTGCCGGGCGGGCTTTGTTCACGTTGGCCGCGGCGAAGAACGGGCTGACCCCGCGCGACCTGCCGCCGAGCCTGTCGTTCTTCCAGGGTGTCCACGTTGAACCGAACGGCGATCTGACCGTCGTTGATTCCGCGCAGCCGGGGGCATCGCTCACATTGCGGATGGAACTGCCGGTGATCGTGCTGCTGGCGAACGTGGCGCATCCGCTGACGCCGGACGCCCCGATCGGCTCGCTGGAGGTCGCCGCCTGGCCGGGCCAGGCGACCGGACCGGCCGACCCGTTGTGGTCGTCCACCCCGGAAGGCCGCCGAGCCTTCGAGAACACGGCCGCCTACCTGGACGCGAAGGGACAGTCATGATCACCGTTGCGGCACGCTCGCCCTGGTCCGCCGTGATCCCGCGGGGCAAGGTCCTCGACATCGTGGACCTCGAGGGAAACCAGGCCGTCGACTTCCTCGTCTACGACGCCGCCGATACGGCACACCGCTACAGCGCGGCGAACACGATCACCGCGCAGCGCAACATCTTCCTCACCACCGGCAGCGTGCTGCGATCCAACGAGGACCGGCCGCTGATGACCGTGGTGGACGACACCTGCGGCCGGCACGACACCATCGGCGGTGCGTGCAGCAAGGAGTCCAACACCCTTCGCTATGGTCACCACACCCGTCACCAGCACGCCTGCGTGGAGAACTTCCTCGCCGAGGGCGCGAAGTGGGGGCTCGGCAAGCGGGATCTGGTCAGCAACGTCAACTGGTACATGAACGTGCCGGTCGAGGAGGACGGGATGCTCGGCATCGTGGACGGGATCTCCGCGCCCGGGCTGCGGGTCTCGCTGCGGGCCGAGGTGGACGCGCTGGTGCTGATCTCCAACTGCCCGCAGATCAACAACCCGTGCAACGGGTTCGACCCCACACCGATCGGCGTGGACATCCGGGACGTCCGGGACGGAAGGTAGCGAATGCTGGAGAGGCTGCTCGTCGCCAACCGGGGTGAGATCGCGGTCCGGATCCTGCGGACCGCCCGGCGGCTGGGGATCTCGACCGTGGCGGTGTACTCCGACGCGGACCGGTCCGCCCCGCACGTGCGGCTCGCCGACACCGCGGTCCGGCTGGGTCCCGCTCCGGCCCGGGAGAGCTACCTCCAGGTTCCTTTGCTGCTGGAGGCGGCTGCTTCGACTGGTGCCACGGCGATTCACCCCGGGTACGGGTTCCTGTCCGAGGATGCCTCGTTCGCCCAGGCCGTCGAGGACGCGGGCCTGATCTTCGTCGGGCCCACGCCCGAGCAGCTTTCTCTCTTTGGCAGCAAGCACACCGCTCGTGAGGCCGCTTTGGCCGCCGGAGTTCCTTTGCTGGCCGGTACTTCTTTGCTGCCGTCGCTTGATGCCGCTCTTGCCGAAGCCGACTCTCTTGGCTATCCCGTGATGTTGAAGGCCACCGGTGGTGGCGGCGGGATCGGCATGGAGCCCTGTCAGTCCTCTTCGGACCTCGAGGCTGCGTGGGAGCGGGTTCAGCGGGTCGCTTCGGCGTCTTTTTCCAGTGCTGGCGTGTATTTGGAGCGTCTGGTCTCGTCGGCTCGGCACATCGAGGTGCAGGTCTTCGGTGACGGGGCCGGGGGCGTTGTCGCTTTGGGTGACCGGGACTGCACCTTGCAGCGGCGGAACCAGAAGGTGATCGAGGAGTGCCCGGCTCCCGGACTGTCCACTTCGGTCCGTTCCTTGCTGCACTCCTCGGCGGTGCGGCTGTGTTCTTCGGTTCAGTACCGGAGCGCGGGGACCGTTGAGTTCGTCTACGACGCGGCCCGCGGTGAAGTCGCTTTTCTTGAGGTGAATACCCGGCTTCAGGTCGAGCATCCCGTCACCGAGGCGGTGTACGGAGTGGACCTGGTCGAGTGGATGTTGCGCCAGGCCAGCGGGCTGGCGGTCTCTCCTCTTGATTCGCCGCGTGGGCACGCGGTGGAGGCCCGGGTCTATGCCGAGGATCCGGCACATGACCACCGGCCCAGCGCAGGGCTGGTGACCAATGTGTCCTTTCCTTCCTCGGCGCGGGTGGATGGGTGGATCGAGGCGGGGACTTCGGTTACGACGCACTATGATCCCTTGCTGGCCAAGGTGATCGTGACCGGCCCGGACCGCGCTTCGGCCTGGGCCGCGCTGTCCTCGGCTCTTTCGGACAGCCGGGTGGATGGGATCGAGACGAACCTCGGCCTGTTGCGGGCGGCCACTGTGTCCGCTCCCGTTCTCGCCGGGACGCACACAACCCGGACGCTGGCGTCGATCGCGGATGTGTCGCCGCGGGTCGAGGTGTTGCGGGGCGGGACGATGACGACGGTGCAGGACTGGCCCGGGCGGGTCGGGTACTGGCACGTCGGGGTTCCGCCTTGTGGGCCGATGGACGACTTGTCGTTCCGGCTGGGCAACCTGGCTTTGGGCAACCCTGAGGGCGCGCCTGGGCTTGAGTGCACTGTGGACGGTCCAGCGTTGCGGTTCTCCTCCGCTGCGGTCATTTGCGTGACCGGCGCGCCTTGTGATGTGCTTGTCGACGGCGTTGCCGCGCCACAGTGGGAGCCGGTTTCAGTGCCTGCTGGGGCCACTGTGGACATTGGGCAGATGCGCTCGACGGGGATGCGGGCGTATCTGCTCATTGCCGGCGGGTTCGACGTGCCTTTGTTCCTGGGCAGCGCTTCGACGTTCACGCTGGGCGGGTTCGGCGGTCATGGCGGCCGGGCCTTGCGGACTGGGGATGTCTTACATCCTTGCGATGCTTCGGGTGTCACAGCCGGGCCGGTGGTGTCACGGCCGGAGTTCACTCATGCGTGGCGGATCATGGTCGCTGAGGGGCCGCACGCGGCGCCGGAGTTCTTCCTCGAGTCCGATGTGGACACGTTCTATGCCACGGAATGGCAGGTGCACCACAACTCCGCGCGCACCGGCGTGCGACTGGTCGGGCCTCGTCCTCAGTGGGCGCGTCCGGACGGCGGCGAGGCGGGGCTGCATCCATCCAACATCCACGACACGCCTTATTCTGTCGGTGCCGTGGACTTCACCGGCGACCTGCCGATCCTGCTGGGGCCGGACGGGCCGAGTCTGGGCGGGTTTGTCTGCCCGGCAACGGTTGTCACCAGTGAGCGGTGGAAGCTCGGGCAGCTGCGGCCGGGGGACACGGTCCGGTTCGTTCCGGTGAAGCCGCTTGTCGACGGTGGTGTGCTCGCGCGCGGGTCCGAAGGGCCTGGCGTGACGTATCGGCGGAAGGGCGATGACAACCTGCTGATCGAGTACGGGCCGATGCAGCTGGATTTCGCCTTGCGGATGCGGGTGCACGCTTTGGCGTCTCAGCTGGCGGCCTCGAACCTTCCCGGAGTCGTTGATCTGACTCCCGGGATCCGGTCGTTGCAGATCCACGTTGACCCTTCAGAGCTCCCGGTGGACCGGCTGCTGGGTCTGGTGCGGGAGATAGAGGCTGCCCTGCCCGCCACCGAGGAACTCGTCGTGCCGAGCCGTCGCCTGAGCCTGCCGTTGTCGTGGGACGACCCTGCCACGCGTGAGGCGATTGCCCGCTACACCGCCGGTGTTCGCGATGACGCGCCTTGGTGTCCGTGGAACATCGAGTTCATCCGGCGGGTCAACGGCCTGTCCACTGTGGACGACGTGTACCGGACGGTGTTCGATGCCGAGTACCTCGTGCTGGGCCTCGGTGACGTCTACCTGGGCGCGCCCGTCGCCACTCCCCTGGACCCGCGCCACCGGCTGGTGACCACGAAGTACAACCCCGCGCGCACTTGGACCGCCGAGAACAGCGTCGGCATCGGCGGCGCCTACCTGTGCATCTACGGCATGGAGGGTCCCGGCGGCTACCAGCTCGTCGGCCGGACCGTGCAGGTGTGGAACAGCTGGCACCACGGCGAAAACCCATGGCTGCTGCAGTTCTTCGACCGCGTCAACTGGTACCCCGTCTCCGCCGAGGAACTGCTCGACCTGCGCGCGGACGCCGCCGCCGGCCGCCTCACCCTCGACATCGAGCCGGGCGAGTTCGCCCTGTCCAAGTACCAGGACTTCCTCACCACCAACGCCACCTCCATCGCCGACTTCCGCGCGCGCCAGTCCGCCGCCTTCACCGCCGAACGCCACGCCTGGGCCGCCGCCGGCGAGTTCGACCCCAAACCCGACGGCGGGGGCG
>CBIMJO010000851.1:0-5065 GCA_966244135.1 uncultured Actinocrispum sp.
ACCTCAATTGCCTGCGCACGCGGACGGGCGAGTCCAACCTGCTGCTGCAGGACCCCGATCTGCTGCTCCCACAAGGTGAAGCTGGACCGCGGGCCGGTGTGCCCGCCGCACTCCCAGCCCTCGAAGACGAACTTGCGCGCACCCTCGGCGAGGAACTGCCGCAGCAGCGCGGGCGACGGCACGTGCAGGAACGCTGTGATCCCCCGCTCCTCCAATGCCTTGGCCTGAGCGGGGTTCCCACCTGCGACGATGGCATAGCGCGGCTTCACCGCGTGCACGGCTTCCAGCTGAGCCGCGCGCAGGTCAGGGTCGGCGAACCCGAGGATGCCCACGCCCCACGGCCGGTCGCCGAGCCGGCGGGCCGTCGTCTCCAGCAGGGTCCGGGTCTGCTCGCCGTCCATCAGCGCCAGCGCGAGGAACGGCAGCCCACCGGCGCCGGCCACCGCCCCGGCGAACGCGGGCTGGTCGCTGACCCGGGTCATCGGGCCCTGCGCCAGCGGATACACCACGCCGGGATTTCGCCGGGTCAGTGCGCCATTCGGCCGCAGCGAGGGATTGGCGGCGGCACCCGCGAGATTACGCCGAACGGCTTGACGAATTATTTGCACAACGCCGCCCGCGGTGCCGCCCGATTGGCTCAGCGCGTTCGCGAGGGCGCCGTCCTGGCCGACTGGGAGCGCTTTCTCCAGACCCGGCCTACTGACCATCCTTTGGCCCTTGACAATGCTCGTGTCCGCCCCGTCCAGCGCCTCAATTGCGCTCGCGACCACCGGGGAAATGGAATCCCGGACCTCACGCACAAGCGCCAGCTGGCTGTCAAGAACCACACCGGTGGCACCGCCGGCGATCGCCGCCGCGGCCGTATTCGGGCCAATGCCGCCCGCCGCCCAGATGGGCGCATCGACCTCGGCGGCCAGGCGCTGCACCAGCACGAAAGTGGTCAGCTCGCCGACCCGCCCGCCGGACTCGCTGCCGCGCGCGATCAGGCCGTCGGCGCCGTCGGCCAGCGCGGCCCGCGCCTGTGCCACCGACGTGACCTCGACCAGCACCCGCCGTCCGGGCGCGGGAACCCATTGCGGCGTAAGGATTGTGTCAACAAGCTCGGGCAGTTCGCCAGGGGTGATGGGGCAGTCGTGACCGATGCGCACGCCAAAGGCCCGGCCGAGCAGGCGTTCCGCCCGCCGCAGCTCGGCCAGCGCGGGCCCGCGCTCGGTACCCAGATCGAGCACGCCAAGGCCACCGGCGCGTTCGACCGCCACGGCCAGCGCCGCGTTCGGCCGACCCAGCGGGCTGACGCCGATGACCAGGTCACGACAGGAAAGCACGCTCAAGTCGATTCCTCCTCCACACCGGCAGGGAATGGGATGTGAAAGGAAACCAGTGGTGAACAACCGGAGATCGCCACCCCGGCGGGACGTTTCCGGTCCGTTTACAACCGTTTCGCAGGCTTAACCTCTACGCAACGAGAAAATGCGTCTTTCTGCAGGTACATGTCTGCTCACGGCCTCGTGACAATGGGTTCCTACTGCCCGGTACCGTGACACAGCGATCACCGTACAAACAAAAACCGCGAACGTCCACACCCTAGTGAAGATTTCTCACGTCTGATGACATCGTTGTGCCTGGGCCACACCCCCGGAAGACGGAATCGCTCACCCACGTGAGTCCCCCGCCGGAGTGATTGGTTCCCCGGATGACTCAAATCACGCCGTTACGAAGAAGCGGGGTAACCCCGCCGGGCGAGGACCACCCTGCCGCCGGCTCGCCGGCAACGGTCAGAACTCGCAGAACGCGGCGGTGGCGTCGTCGTGGACCTTGCCCCGGCGCCAGCGCACCCGGTCCGGGTCGCCGCGCTCGCATCGGCGCACCTCGTCGATCAGGCCCCGCGGCCCGAGGTCGAGCAGCTGCGCCCAGGTCGCCTGGCCGTAGTCGTCCACCAGACAGGACGCGCCATCGGTCAGCACGGCGGCGCGCCGGATTTTGTCACGAGCGAAGGAACCGGTCACCGCGTGCGCGGCGGTCTCCGGGTCCGCCATGGCAACCCAGTACCCGTCCGGCCGGTTTCGCAGGCGCTGCAGGCCATCGCCGAGGTGGCTGCGCTCCTCGGCCGAGGCGTCCGGGCGCCGCAGCCGGTCCAGCAGGTCGGCGAGCCTGAGGTCTGTCAACGCGGTCACGCTCTCATCGGTCTGGACCACGATCACGCAGTCGGCGAGGATCAGGTAGTCCACCTCGTCCGCGCGCTCGCGCAGCACGGCCACCGTCGCGGACGGACCCCACGGATGCGTGAGGTCGCAGGTGTCCCGGTGCAGATCGGCGACGTCACCGATGGCGTGACCAACTGCTTCGGCGAGCGGGACCGTGCCGGTGGCAGGGTCGGTGGTACGACCGGCGGCGCGATCGAGGATCCGGTCGGCGAGCCGCTCGACGTACCAGACGGTGCCGTGCCGGCAGCCGGATTCCTTGGTGTACCACTGGCTCACGCCATCCAGGACCACGGTGACGTCGTCCGCCGCCACCACAATGTCCTCATTGGACTCCCCCGACCCCCGCGCACTGGCGTGCCTGACCCGCACAACCCGAGTCTGTCAGCGGTCTGACCTGGTGACAAGTCCAGGTGGGAGGTGTTTAATGCCACCAAGTCGCGTACTGGGAGGTTGCGTGTGACGGACCCAGGCCGCAGATGACCCGGGTCACCGGGGTCGTCCTCGCCAGTCCCGGCCACCCCGGCCGGGCGCGGGCGCTCGCCGGCGGTCTGCTGGAGGTGAGCACGGCGGCCGGCCCAGGCGCGTGGTCGTCCATTCCGGACGGATCGACTCACCACTTTCTGTTACAGGACAGTATGGTCCTGTCATCGGCGTTCTTCTCCCGGGTCAACGCGGCGGCCAAGACCATGCCCGACGCGGCGCTGCTGCTCACCGCGTCCGCCACCTCGCGCAACGGCGGCGCGGTGCGGCAGGGAGCCATCGCGGGCGCCCGCTGGGTACCGGCCGCGCGCGAGCATGTTCCGCCGGCGGGACTGGTTCTCCCGGTCGAGGTCGCCGGCGAGTTTGCCCGCTTTGCCGCCGCGCAGGCCGGAAACTGGCCAGAACCCGCGCTGATGAGCCGTTTCCTGCGGCAGACCGGGATTCCTACGTTCGTGTCGGTTCCGAACCTGATCGACGTCCCGTCGGCGCCCTCGGCGTGTTTCTTCACCGACGACCCCGAGGAGGGCGACGAGCCCGGCCTGCCCGAGCTGTCGGTGATCCCGTTCTACCGCGACGAACTCGCCCAGTGCGCGATCCGGATGGACCACGGCTGGTACACGATCCCCACCGTCGAGTACTTGCGGCGGTTCGACATCCGGTCCGGCGACCTGCCGGTCCACTCGGACTTCGACACCGACCGGCACTGGAACGCCTGGCTGACCGGGTTCGCGATGGGTGTGGTGAACCGCTTCGAAGGCCATGGCGTGAACAGGTCCGGTCTTGTGCTGGACCGCGCGCTCGCCACCATTGGCGGGCCCTGGATGCACGCGTGGGTGTGGGACGGGCTGCGGTCGGGCATGACCACGGTCTCGCACACCACCGACAGGTCGTCACCGAGTGTGCGAGTCGCCTGCGGGGACGGCTTCCTGGCTGAGCACCTGCTGTTCCTGTTGGCGGGCCGGGGTTATCACGTCACGACCGCCGGACCGGCGGATATCGTCGTGTATCTGAACGGTTCGCCCGTGCCGGCCGATGGCGCCCGGCTCGCCGTCTGCCTGAGTTCCCTGACGGGCCCGGCGTCGCCGTTGCCCGGGGTGCGGACGTGCGTGCTGCGCCTGGGGGTTCCGTACGGGCCGGGCATGCCCGCGGACTCGCCGCTGGCCCGGTTCGTCTGGGCGGCGATGTTCGGCCGGGTCGCGGATTTCGGTCCCGCGCAACAACTTGTGCACGTGCACGACATCGTCGACGCGGTCGAGGCGGTGATGCTGACCAGCGCGCCGGACGATGTCTACACCATTGCCAACCCCGAGACCACCGCGACCGCGCAGCTCAGCCGCGTTCTGGGGCTGCCGCCCGGAAACCCGGAGAACACCCCCGCCGTCCCGGTGGACCGGACACTGGACTGGGGTCCGTCCGTCGATGTCGACCGGGGAGTCCGGGACTACGCGGAATGGCTTGCCTACGAGGCTTGAGCTACTTCTCCAGCGCGGCAAGGATCTTGCCCAGCGCGGCGGCCAGGGTCCGGCGCTCTTCGGTGGTCAGCGTCGCGGTCGCGCGTTCGGCCAGCTCACGGACCTCCCGTTCGATGTCGTGGCGCACCGCCCGGGACCGGTCGGTCAGGTAGAGCCGGACCAGCCTGCCGTCCTTGGGGTCGCGCTGTCTGGTGAGCAGACCGGCCGCTTCCATCCTCGTCGCCGACTTGACCACGGTCGGGGTCGCGACGCCCAGGCGTTCGGCCAGCTCACCGGGGGTGCGGCCGTCGTCGTCCCAGAGCGCTTCGAGCATCAGGTTCTGCCCGGCGCGTACGCCGTACCGGCTCATCGCCTGGTCCATCCGGGCGCGCAGCACCTTGTGCGTTCGGGTGAACAGCCTCAGCAGGTCGGTCACCGCATGAGGGTAGCCCGCCCTGGCATCGTGAGCCGGCTATCGGTGTCACTGCCCGGCTGGCGACACGCCGTCGTGTCGAGAGTGGACCTATCGTCCGACCCCAGCTCGAATCCCATGTGTACTACGACGTTCCTGCTAGGACACGTTCCGGTCGCCGGGAACGGCTGGCAGGCAACGGCATCACCCGGGGGTTGTGCGTAAAACAGTTATCCCCCTAAGCCGAATGACGGGTTGACGGCCGCCCGGCCCGCCACTTGACTCAAATATGCGCCTATGCGCACAACCTGCTGTATGTCCGTTAGGCGTGTCCCTGTCCCTGCACAACACGGCCGCGGCATGACGGTGATGTTCCCTGCTCGCCCTGCGCACCGGTATGCCGCCGGAAGGAACCCATTGATGAACCGCAAGCGAGGGATCTTGGCCGCCACGGCCAGTGTCACCTTGGCGCTGGCCGCACTGGCGCAACCCGCTCAGTCGCTGCCCGCACCCGAGAT
>CBIMJO010000852.1:0-5062 GCA_966244135.1 uncultured Actinocrispum sp.
GTATGAGAAACCCAGCCCGGTCAGGAATTCGCGCGGCATCTTGCGGAAGATCTCGAACTTGAAGGCGGCCTGCATGAGGATCTGCGCCATCTTGCGGGCCGGGGCGGCCTTCAGGGCGGAGATCTTGAACAGCCGGTCGGTGTTCTTCAGCACCGCCTCGCCGACCGGGTGCCGCTCGGTCTCGTAGGTGTCCAGCAGCCAGCTCGGCGCCGTGCCCTTGACCGCCGCGGCCAGCTTCCAGCCGAGGTTCATGGCGTCGCTGATCCCGGTGTTCATCCCTTGCGCGCCAACAGGTGAGTGTACGTGCGCCGCGTCGCCCGCGAGAAACACCCGGCCATTGCGGTAATGCGCGGCCTGGCGGCGTTCGCTCATGAACCTGGTGGCCCACCGCATGTCACTGAGCCCGAAGTCATCGCCGGTGATCTCCCTGATCGACTCCCGGACTTCGTCCACAGTGACCGGTGCGTCGGTCTTGTTCACGTTGTGCCGCCAGGCGATCGAGCGGATGTAGCCGTCGCCGAACGGGATGAAGATCTGGATGCCGTTCTCGTTGCTCTTGCCGAACATGAACTCGGTCGGCGCGCGGTCCAGCTTCACGTCCGCCAGCAACAACTGCACGTCGTACTGTTCGCCGACGAACTTCGTGCCGATGAGTTCACGGACCTTGCTGTGCGCGCCATCGCAAGCGACCGCATAGGACGCGGTCTCGACAGTGCCGTTCTTGAGGTGCAGCCGGACTTCGTGCTCGTTCTGTTCCAGGCCAACGACTTCCGCTTCCCGGATGATCTGCACGCCGAGGTCTTCGCAGCGCTGGCGCAGCACGTCCTCGGTGCCGTTCTGCGGCACGATGAGCATGTACTGGAACCGGCTGTCGATACCCGCGAAGCTCAGCGTCACGCCCACGTTCGGCGCCGCCGCGGGGATCTGGGTGCCGCGCGGGACGAGGTCGTCGGCCAGGCCGCGCGCGTCCAGCAGTTCCAGGGTGCGGGCGTTCACGCCGAACGCCCGGGTGATGTTGGACTCCGACCGCGGGCGCTTCTCCAGCACCTTGCAGTCGATCCCGTTCAGGGCCAGCTCGCCGGCCAGTGCCAATCCGGTGGGCCCGGCGCCCACGACGATCACTTGTGTCATGACGTCCTCCTCTAGATCCACTACAATATTAGTACAACATCTGTCGTGGTTCTAGAGGTGTGGCCGGGCTCATGCCCGGCTTTGACCGGTTCGGACTAGCGGATCAGGTGCTCCAGAGCAGCGGCGTGGATGTTCCCGTTGGTGGACAGGGCGGTGGCGCCCTCGAAGGTGGCGTTGCCCTTGAAGTCGGTGAAGGTGCCCCCGGCCTCCTCGATGATGACCTGGAGCGGGGCGACGTCCCAGGCGTTGACGATCGGTTCGGCGGCGATGTCGAGGACGCCCTCGGCCACGAGGCAGTGCTGCCAGAAGTCACCGAACGCCCGGCTCTCCCAGCAGGCGTCGACGAGGTTCAGGTAGGCCTCGCGCGAGTGGTACTCGACCCACGAGCCCAAATCAGTAGTGCTGATATACGCATCCGACAATGTGTCCACACCGGACACGCGCAGACGGCGGCCGTCGTTCGTGAACGCGCCTGCACCAGCGGCAGCCCACCAGCGGCGGTTCAGTGCCGGGGCGCTGGCCACGCCGACGACCGGTTTTCCCGCGTCGACCAGGGCGATCAGGGTGCCCCACGCGGGCATGCCGCGCAGGAAGTTCTTGGTCCCGTCGATCGGGTCGATGATCCAGGTCCGGCCGCCGCCGAGGGTGCCGCCACCCTCCTCGCCCAGCACGCTGTCCGCCGGGAAAGTGGCCTGGAGCTGGGCGCGGATGGCTTCTTCGACGGTCGTGTCGGCATCGGTGACGGGGGTGCGGTCCGGTTTGCGGGTCACCCGGAGGTCCTGGGCGCGGAACCGGTCGATGGTGATGGCGTCGGCCGTGTCGGCGAGGCGCAACGCGAAGTCGAGGTCGGCAGATGACACGGGCCTGATGTTGTCACGCTTAGAGTGGTGACCGTGAGTGTGGTGCTGCTGGCCGAGGACGACTCGGCGATCGCAGACCCGTTGTCACGCGCTCTGCAGCGTGAGGGTTACGCCGTGGAGGTCGTCACCGACGGGCTGAGTGCGTTGGAGTTCGCCGACGCGGGTCGGGCCGACCTGCTCGTGCTGGACCTGGGCCTCCCCGGGATGGACGGGCTGGAGGTCTGCCGGCGGTTGCGCTCGTCCGGGCGCGGGCTGCCGGTGCTGATGCTGACCGCGCGCGCGGACGAGGTCGACTTCGTGGTCGGCCTGGACGCCGGCGCGGACGACTACGTGGCCAAGCCGTTCCGGCTGGCCGAGCTGCTGGCCAGGATCCGGGCGCTGATGCGCCGCCAGGCCCCCGGCGCGGTCGAGGTGAACGGCGTCAAGATGGACCTCGCCGCGCGGGTGGTGACCGTGGACGGTCAGGAGATCACCCTGGCCAACAAGGAGTTCGAGCTGCTGCGCGTGCTCATCCAGCGGGCCGGCCAGGTCGTCACCCGCGAGGAGATCCTCGCCGAGGTGTGGGACGACGGGCCGGAGCGCAAGACGAGCAAGACGCTGGACATGCACATGTCCTGGCTGCGCCGCAAGCTCGGCGAGGTCGGCCCGCGGGCGACCGAGCGCCGGATCGCCACCGTCCGTGGCGTGGGCTTCCGCTTCAACTCGGACTGACGGGACATGCGCAGGCGGATTCTGCTGGCGATCCTGCTCGCGGTCGCGGTGACCACGTGCGCGCTGGGCATCCCGCTCGGGTACACCGCGTTGCAGCTGGTCGAGACCGTGACGCGGGACGGCCTGAAGGGCACGGTCCAGCGGATCGGCCTGCGCCTGGACGAGGACACCCTGGCGCAGCGGCCGTTGAACCTGGCCGCCGTGCAACCGGTCGTGCCCGAGAACGGCCGCCTGGTGGTGACCCAGCCGGACCGTCCAGTTCAGACACTCGGCCCGGACCCGGGATCGGACGCCCTCGCGGAGCAGATCCAGATCCTCAACGGCGTCACGGTCGTGGTGCAGATCCCCGCCGCGCCCACTCGCGCGCGCCAGACCCAAGTAGCGGGGCTGGTGGTGCTGGTCATTGTGCTGACGATCGCCGTAGCCAGCGGCGTGGCGATAGTGACGGCCAACCGCCTCGCCAAACCCCTCGGCCACGTCGCGGACAGAGCAGCGCGCCTCGGCGCGGGTGACTTCAAACCAGACCCCCAGCGATACGGCGTGCCCGAACTCGACCGCGTGGCGCATGCCTTGGACACCTCCGCGGGAGCGCTGGCTGAACTCGTTCAACGCGAACGTGAGCTTGTGGGTGACGTGTCGCACCAGTTGCGGAGCCGGTTGACCGCGCTGCAGTTGCGGCTGGAGTCGTTGAAGCACATGGCCGTTGACGAGGAGAGCGCCGTCGACGCGGGGGCGGCGCTGGAGCAGGCTGAGCGGCTGGGTGACGTTCTCGACGAGTTGCTGGCCGCCGCGCGTGAGGCCCGGTCCACTGACGCCGAGCCGCTGGATCTGGCGGCGGAGCTGCCGAAGATCGTCGGGGAGTGGCGGGACCCCTTGCGGGCCAAGGGACGTGCGCTGCGGGTGCGCGTCCAGGACAAGCCCCTGGCCCGGGCGACCCGGGCCCGGTTGAGTGAGGCCATCGGGGTGTTGCTCGACAATGCGTTGCGGCATGGGGCGGGGACCGTGTCGGTTTCCGCTCGAGGCGGTGAGGCGACGGTCGCCATTGAGGTGACGGACAGCGGTTCGGGTGTTCCGGATGACCTCGTCGCGCACATCTTCGATCGCGGTGTTTCCGGTGGGGGGTCGACTGGGGTAGGGCTCGCTTTGGCTCGGGCGCTGGTCGACTCCGACGGTGGGCGGCTGGAGCTTTCGGCTGCGCGACCGGCTACCTTCACGATCTTCTTGCCGGTGCCCCGGGCAGATGAGGTCCGCGGTGTGCGGTGGCCCACCGAACGCGTCGAGCGTTCACCCCGCTGAGGCGGTGTTGGGGCCGAGTTGAGCTGGTGCGGCCGCAGTGTTGAGCGGGGTCGGGCCCTCAAATCTGGCACATCCCCATGGCCACCATCTTCAACGCAACCAGGCCCGATCAAGCAGAGCGGCCATAAAATGCTCAGCAACCCGGGGTGGATCCTTCTGTGCCATTTCGATGCATAATCAAACCTCAGAACTTCCCGCCCGATCAGGTGACGCAATTCTTTTCCATCGCCGATAAAATGGAAGAATGCAAGCCGCCCTGCTCTTCAGAACTCCCAGCCAGATAAACACTCCTGTCGATAACATGAATGCCGCACAATGTCTCGACGCTGCGGTCGAGGCGGAAAGAATCATCGCCGCCGCTCAGGCGTTCAGGATAAAAGTCCTCGCTCGGTTCGGGTCACTGCGCCCGCCCGAACGGCGCGGGGTGATCCTGGGCGATGGTGCCCGCGAGGAACTCTCCATCGAACTGGGCATCACCCCGGCCTCCGCACTGACGCAGATCTCCCAGGCCGAACAACTCGTGGAACGCCTCCCCGCCACAGTCGCCGCCTTGGCCTCCAGCGAGATCGATCTCCGCCGAACGCATGCCATGCTCGAGGTCACCGATGCGCTGTCCATCGAGGATGCTCAGCGGGTCGAGCGCCGGGTGCTCGCATATGGCAGGCGCACTGATCACAGCCGGTTCCGTCAGGCGATTCGCAGGCATGTCATCAAGGTCGACCCGCAGGCGGCGGAGGCACGGCGGCAGCAGGCCAAGCACCATCGTGACGTCAGCTACCAGGACGGTCTGGACGGGATGGCGCAGGTCACCGCGGATTTGACCGCCGACCAGGCGCGGGTGGCCCACGAAATGATCGACAAGCTGGCGCGCCGGGCGAAGACTCCCGAGCGGACGCTGGGCCAGTGCCGGGCGGATGTGTTCATGGACCTGGTGCTGGGGAAGAACGTGGAGCGGCCGCACATCCAGGTCAACGTGACGGTGCCGATGACCACTGTCAAGCCACATTCACACAGATACGCACTGACCTGGACAGATGCTGCTTCCACCCGACCCGGCCGTGACT
>CBIMJO010000853.1:0-5061 GCA_966244135.1 uncultured Actinocrispum sp.
GGGGTTCGCCCCGGCGACCGGCGCGGAACGGGACAGCTTCGACTTCCTGCTGGCCGCGAACTCGATCGTGGCCGAGCGCAGGGGCGACCTGGACCAGGCGCTGCACGCGCTGAAGCCGTTGCTCAACCCCACCTACGCGCAGATGATGTTGCGGCACCAGTGGTTGCCGAGGTTCGTCCGGCTGGCGATGTCGGCGGGGGACCGGGACCTGGCGGCCGAGGCGTTACGGGTGTGCGTCGGGGAGGCCGGGCGGGAGAAGCAGCCGGCGCGGGCGTTCGCCGCCGCCGAGTGGGCGCATGGCCTGCTGGAGAACGACTCCACACGGGTCTTACGCGCGGCCGCGCACTACCGCAAGGTGCGCAGGAGGATGGAGCTGGCCGAGGCGCTGGAGGACGCGGCGGTCCTGCTCGGCTCGGCGGGCCAGGCCGACCGGGCGTCCACGACGTTGAACGAGGCCGTCGAGATCTACGCGGACCTGTCCGCCCGCTGGGACATCAGCCGCGCGGAGGACCGGCTGGGCTCGCTGGGCATCACCAGATCCGTCCAGGCGGCCGCGGAACGGCCGGACACCGGCTGGGAGGCGTTGTCGCCGTTGGAGGTGCGGGTCGCGACGCTGGTCGCGGCCGGCTACTCCAACCCGCACATCGCCGGTCAGCTGGCGCTGCCGCGGCGCAACATCCAGACGCACGTGGCGAGTGTCCTGGGCAAGCTCGACACCCAGACGCGGACCGGTATCGCGGACGAGGTGAACCGGCGAGCCCAGGACGGATGAGGGCTGCGGCTGGTCTTGTCACACGGCAGGGACGGCGTTGCGCGCGATGATCTCGCTGTAGAAGCGGCCGCTGTCCTTGACCGTGCGGCGCAACGAGTCGAAGTCGACGTGGATCAGGCCGAACCGCTGCGAGTAGCCCAGGGACCACTCGAAGTTGTCCATCAGCGACCAGGCCACGTAGCCGCGGACGTCCGCACCGGACTCGATGGCGTCGTGCACGGCACGGATGTGCGAGGCGAAGTAGGCCGTCCGCTCGGTGTCGTGCACGTGGCCGTCGGGCGATACCGTGTCCTCAAAGGACGCGCCGTTCTCGGCCACCACCAACGGAAGCCCGTCACAGTACGAGTGGAGCCACTGCAACAGGTCCGTCAGTGACGACGGCGTCTGCTCCCACCCGAACGAGGTCAGTGGACCCCGCGCGGGCAGCACGTTCATGCCGCGCAGACCGGGCAGCGGGGCGTTGCTGGGCTGGGTCGGGTCGTCGATCGGCGTGACCCGTGTGGGTGCGTAGAAGTTCACGCCCAGCCAGTCGATCTTCGCGCCGATGACGTCCATGTCGCCGTCCTTGATGGCCGGTTCCAGGGCGCCCAGGTGCGCGACGTCGGCGAGCACGTCCTCGGCGTATCCGCGGCCCAGCACCGGATCCAGGAAGAACCGGTTGTGGATGGCGTTCCACTTGCGGATCGCCTCCAGGTGCGCGGGCGAGTCCCCGTCGGCCAGCCCGGGCGCGAAGTTCAGCGCCAGCGCGAAAACCTGGTCCGGCCGGGCCTGCGCCCGCAGCGCCGAGACCGCGCGGCCGTGGGCGAGCAGGTGGTGGTGCGCGGCCACGAGCGCGGTCCCCGGCTCCCGCACGCCAGGGGCGTGCACACCGCTGCCGTAGCCCAGGAACGCCGAACAGAACGGCTCGTTGATGGTCGTCCACTGCCGGATCCGGTCGCCCAGCGCGTCATGCACGACCACGGCGTACTCGGCGAACCGCTCCGCGGTGTCCCGGCTGCGCCAGCCGCCCTCGTCTTCGAGCGTCTGCGGCAGGTCCCAGTGGAACAACGTCGGCAACGGCTCGATGCCCCGCGCCAGCAGCTCGTCCACCAGGCGGCTGTAGAAGTCCAGGCCCTCGGGCGCCAACCGCTTGCCGTCCGGCATCACGCGCGGCCAGGACACCGAGAACCGGTACGCGCCAAGGCCGAGCTCGGCCATCAGCCGGACGTCGTCGGTGTAGCGGTTGACGTGGTCGCAGGCGACCCGGCCGTCGTCCCCGCCGAGCACGTTGCCCTCAACGGCGCAGAACGTGTCCCAGATGGACTCCCCGCGCCCCGCCGCGCCCTCGATCTGGTACGACGAGGTCCCCGCGCCCCACAGGAACCGGGTCGGGAAGCGCAGCAGGGTCTCGGCCATGGGGAACACCTTTCACGAACCCGCGGATGATGTACCGCGACAGCAACAGGAACAACAGGATCACCGGGATGACGGCGATGGTCGCCGCGGTGAGCATCAGGGTGTAGTCGGTGAAGTAGCCGCTGGCCAGCCTCGACAGGGCGACCTGCACGGTCGGCGCCTCGTTCGGGTCCAGCACCACCAGCGGCCAGAAGTAGTCGTTCCACGAGGCCATGAAGGTCAGCATGGCCAGTACGGCGGCATGCGGGCGCAACGCGGGCAGCGCGACATGCCAGTAGATCCTCGGCAGCGGCGCGCCGTCCATCCGCGCGGCGTCCACCAGATCGTCCGGAATGGACTCATGGGCCGCCTGGCGCATCCAGAACACGCTGAACGCGCTCACCAGCCCGGGCACGATCACGGCCTCCAGCCGGCCGTACCAGCCCAGGCGGTCCACCACCAGGTACAGCGGGATGATGCCCAGCTGCGCGGGAATCATCACGGTGGACATCACGAACATGAAAAGCCCGTTGCGGCCGGGGAAGCGCAGCTTGGCGAACGCGAACCCGGCCAGCGAGGCCAGGAACACGTTGGACACCGACACCGTCGTCGCCACGATCAGCGAGTTCTGCATGGCCAGCCAGAAGTCCACCGTGGTGAACACCCGGTCGATGTTCTCGAACAGGTGACCGCCCGGCAGCAGCACCGGTGTCGCCGACCCGATCGCCGAGTTGTCCTGTGTGGACACCACGAGCGACCAGTACATCGGGAACACCGAGCCCGCCACGATCGCGATCAGGGCGCCGTAGACGAGCGGCCTCGGTCTGCGGTTGCGGGCCAGCGAGGCCGGGGAGGACGAGGAGGTGCGGATGGTCATGCCTTTCTGATCAGGCGCCGGGCGATGAGCACGTTCACCAGCGCGAACAGGACGCAGATCATCGACATGATCCAGGAGATCGCCGCCGCGTAGCCGGCGTCGAGCCCGGTGAACCCCTTCTCGTACAAGTACATCGTCACGGTCTGGAACTGGCGGTCGTTGCCGCCCACGTTGGTGTTGCCGAACAGCTGCGGTTCGGTGAACAGCTGCAGCCCGTTGATGGTCGAGGCCACCACGGTGAACAGCAGCGTCGGCCGGATCCCCGGCAGCGTCACCGACCAGAACGACCGCCACCGGGAGGCTCCGTCCACGGCGACGGCCTCGTAGAGCTCGGGCGGCACGGCCTGCATGGCGGCCAGGTAGATCAGCGCGTTGTACCCGGTCCACCGCCAGGCCACCATCGAGGCCACGGCCAGGTGCGAGGACCAGGTGTGGGCCTGCCAGGACACCGGATCGATGCCCACCAGGCCCAGCGCCCAGTTCACCACCCCGTAGTCCCGGCCGTAGAGCTGCGCGAACACCAGCGCCACGGCCGCCACGGAGACCACGTTCGGCAGCACGATCCCGGCCCGCCAGGCCGTGGCCATCCGGAGTGGACGGTCCAGCAGCAGCGCGATCCCCAGTGCCAGGATGGTCTGCGGGATCGCGCCGATGAGGAAGATGCTGACCGTGTTGGCCAGCGCGTTGTAGAACTTCGGATCGGCCAGCACCTGCGCGTAGTTGGCCAGCCCGACGAACCCCTGATCCCCGTTGATCAGCTGCCAGTCGTGCAGCGAGACCCAGCTGGTGTACAGCGTGGGGAACACTCCGAACAACGCGAACACCACGAAGAACGGCGCGATGAACAGATATGGGGTGAGTCGTCGGTCCAGCAACTCCGGGGCGTACCTTCCGTCCGAGGGAGGGAAACTATTTGATGATGGCTGCGCGGGCTTCCTTGACCGCCTCGCTGAACGCGTCCGTGATCCCCTGCGACCTCTCCTCGATCCGGCCCAGTGCCCGGCCGAAATTGGGCCGTACATCGGCATCGTGCAGCCCACGATAATTGGGCGTGAGCGAGTCCGCCGACTTGGCGAAGATCTGCCCGATCGGTGCGTCGCTGAAATAGTGGTTGGTCGCGGCGAGCACTTCCGGGTCGTGGTAGACCGCCGGCTCGCTGGACAGGATCCCCTTGTCCTTGAACAGCCGTTTCTGCTGCTCGGGCGCGGTCAGCCAGCGGGCCAGGTCGTAGGCCTGCTTCTGGTGGGTGCCCTGCTTGGGGATGGTCAGGAACGAGCCGCCCTGGTTGCCGCCGGCGTTCGGGACGGTGGTGACGTCCCACTTGCCCGCGTTCTCCGGGCCGGCCGCCTGCTCGATCAGCGCGAGCATCCAGGCCGGGCAGGCCAGCGTGGCGAAGGAGCCCTGTTTGAGCCCCACGGTCCACGGCGTGCCGAAGGTCGCCACGGCGGCGGTCTGGCCCTTCGAGCCGATCCCGCCGGCCAGGTAGAAGGCGTGCTGCAGGTTCGGGTTGCGGTCGGCGATGAACGAGTCGTCCTTGGCCGCGAAGTAGTTCTCGGTGGCCTGGTTGAGCATGGCCGCGTAGACCGTGCCGGCCGAGTCGGCGAACTTCACGCCGGTCTTGGCCTTGGTGAACCTGTCGGCGACCCTCGCGAAGTCCTCCCAGGTCGGCCAGAGCTTGGCGACCTCCTCGCGGTCGGTCGGCAGCTTGGCCTTTCCGAACAGGTCCCGGCGGTAGCACATGGCCAGGCCGCCCATGTCCGTGCCGAGACCCATCACGAACCTGCCGCCGTCGGTGACGCCCTGCTCCCACTTCCAGGGCGCCCACTGGTCCTTCAGCTGCAGCGCGCCGAAGTCGGCCAGGTTGGCGAACTTGTCGGTCGACTGCCGGAACTGCGGCAGGTACTGCTCCTCCACAGCGACGATGTCCGCGGCTCCCCGGCCGGTGGCCAGCTGGGTGATGAAGCTCTTGTGGTGTGCGTCGAACTCGGCGACCCGGCTCTCGATCCGGGACCTGGGCGCGCTCACGTCCGGTCGTCGA
>CBIMJO010000854.1:0-5058 GCA_966244135.1 uncultured Actinocrispum sp.
CCACCCCGGAGCCCTACCTCGAACCAGCGGCGGCCTGACCCATTGACGGGAACCCCCAGGGGCTGCTTGACGGGAACCCCAGGGGTCGCGCCTCCCCTGAGCGCCAGCTAGGCACGCGCGCGGTTCGATTTTGTTTGGGGGGCGGCGCAAATAAGCTTGTTGGCGGGCTGGGCCCTGGCCCTGCCCGCGTTTCCCTGCCCGTTGCGCCGCAGGGGCCCCAAACCAAATCGAACCGCGCGCGTGCCCCCGCCAGGACTAAAGCATGCGAGCCTAGGCGCGCATGACGGTCGCGATAGGAATCCGAGCAGCACGAATCGCAGGAATCAACCCACCCAACAGTCCAGCGACCAGCCCAGCAATCACCCCAGCCACACCCGCCTGCCAGGGAAAGTCGATGGTGCGCAAAGACGGGAACCGCCCAGCAAAGAGAGAAGCCCCGAACCGAAGCCCCAAAGCCCCCACTCCAATAGCGGCCCCGGCTGTCATCAGCCCAGTCAACAGGGTCTCAGCAAGAACAATGCCCGCCAGCAGAACCCGAGGAGTCCCAACAGCACGCCGAAGCGCGAACTCCTCAATGCGCTCACCAACAGTCGCAAGCCCGACATTGAGAATCCCCGCAGTGCCGATCAGAAGCACCAACCCGGCCATCCCCAGAAAAATGAGACGCATCAAGGCCAGCTGAGACTCGACATCCTCATGAGAATTGATCCTCTGAGTATGAATACTGCGAGCATCAACACCCGCCGCAGCCAAACGAGCGCGAAGAGTCTGCTCAAGATCAGTAGCCGTAGGAGACAACAGCAGAGACATCCCACCGCGATAACTGTTCTGCCCCAACCCAGTAGCAGGCATCCAGTTCAGCAACTCGTCCGCCCGGATATAAGCCATGGGCTGGTATGAGTCGCCATCGTCGATCACCCCCAGAATCCGGGGAGTCGAGTCCGCGGTAGCCCCGGAGACGTGCATCTGGGCCGGAACCTGATACCGGTTGAACCCCTTGGCCGCCTCCTTGTTCAACACGATCCGCGGCGCATAGGAAGGCTCCGAAGCGAAATCCAGCCACGCCCCGGAGTCATGCCGAAACGGCCGGAACTCCCGCACATCCCCCGACAGGGCCACCAAGGAAAGCTCGATGGCCTTCCCCGGCGGCGCCGGAGCGGTGGTGTCCTCAGAGCACTCGCCATTCGAGCGGCAGATGAACCGCGGCCCACCTCCACCCCGCTGATCAAAAGGCGCCCCACCCGGGTTCACCGGCGAAACATTCGGCTCCCCGATGGTCGCTTGGACCTGCATCACGGCAACCGCATCCGAACGCCCCCGCAAAGCGTCCAGCACGATCGGTGCGACCTTCTCCTCCGGCGGCAGGTACATCTGCAGCGTGCCGTCCTTGGCCATCCGCAGCTCGGCGTCGTTCAACAGCTCCCGCTG
This sequence comes from uncultured Actinocrispum sp., assembly GCA_966244135.1. Taxonomy (GTDB): domain Bacteria; phylum Actinomycetota; class Actinomycetes; order Mycobacteriales; family Pseudonocardiaceae; genus Kibdelosporangium. The sequence goes on from CBIMJO010000854.1 coordinate 1,429, forward strand.
CGCGAACTCCGACCCGGTCTGCACCGCCACCACGGCCAGCACCCCGAGGAAAAGCGACAGCATCGACAGCAAGGTGCGCAGCTTGCGGGCCCGGATCCCCTGCCCGCCAATGATCAAAGCGGACCGCAGCCGCCCGGACAGCCCGATCACATGCCCACCCGCGCAGAAGCAGAAGCCGAAGCCAGCTGCCCATCGGTCAACCGCAGCACGTGACCCATCCGAGCGGCGTGATCCCGGTCGTGCGTCACCAGAATCAGCCCACACCCCCGCGAAGTGGTCGACTGCAAAGCATCCACCACAAGATTCCCGGTCTCCGTGTCGAGAGCACCTGTCGGCTCGTCAGCCAGGATGATCTGCGGCTCCCGCACCAAAGCCCGCGCGATCGCCACCCGCTGCTGCTCACCGCCGGACAACCGCGGCGGCTTGTGCTTGGCCAGATGCGCGATTCCGACCTGCTCCAAGGCCGTCATCACGCGCGCCCTGCGCTTGCGGCGCGGCAGCCAGCCCTGGCCGTTGACCAGCGCCATCGCCACGTTCTGCGCCGCGGTGAGGTTCTTCAGCAGGAAGAACCGCTGGAACACGAACCCGAACCGCTCACTGCGCAACGCCGCCGCACGTCGCTCGGCGACCCGGGAGATGTCGTTGCCGCCCAGCAGGTACGTGCCGCTGTCCGGCCGGTCGAACAAGCCGATCAGACTGAGCAAAGTGGACTTCCCCGACCCCGAGCGGCCCAGGATGGCCACGCTCTCTCCACTGTGGACGGTCAGGTCCACGCCCGCCAGGATCGTGCGCGGCTCCTGCTGGCCGCGAAGGACCTTCGTGATGCCCTGCAACTGGATCAGCGGCGTCATTTGCCCAGACCGCCGTTCTCGCCGGCCGGCCCGGGCGGCAGGTTCGGCCCCGGCACGGCGACCGTCTCGTCGCCGGTCAGCCCGGACTTGATCTGGATGACCTTGCCGTCGGTCAGGCCCAGCTCGACGTCCTTGGTCTGCCGCGACCCGTCCGCCGACAGCACGTCGACCTTGCCCTTGCCCTGCGAGCCGGCCACCGCCTCGACCGGCAGGACCATGACGTTCGTGGCCTTCTCGGTGATCACCTCGACGGTCGCCGCCGCGCCGTTGATCAGCTTCACGTCCGCGGGCGCCGTGCACACCAGGCGCATTCCGGTGGCCTCGGACGGGTCCGGCTTGTTCTGTTGCGGCGCACCCGTCGGCGGACCAGGAACCGGCGGGCCGGGCGTGCCGGAGGGACCGGCCGGGGGAGTGGACGGCGGGGGTGGCTCGGGGATCGAGCCCGCGGGCAGCGCGGCGATCGTGCCGAGCACGGCGCACGGGAACGGCCCCGGGCCGCTCTTGATCTGGGCCTGCACCGAGGAAAGCGCGTCGGACAGCTTGTACGCCTGGTCGCCGGTGATGTCCGCGACGATGCCGTAGCCGATGTACTTGGCCGACGCGACCGGCATGCCCACGGTCACCGTCGACTTGTCGTCCACCAGCCGCCCGGCGAACACCGCCCCGGCAGGCACCTCGATCGCGGTCGACTTCACCGTGCCCACCTTGGTCGGCTTCGTCGGCGTCTTGTCCGGAGCCTTGACGTCCAGGTACCGGATCTGGCCCGCCACCGGGGCGACGATCCCGAACACCGGGTTGATGGTCACCTTCCCGGTCAGGCTGACCTTGTTGGTCAGATCCTGGCGGGCCGGCTTCGCCGAGGTCATCGTCGTGCCCCGCGGCGCCAGGCCGGGGCTGGGCTTCTCCGGTGCCTGCGTGCTGCAGGCGGCCAGGACGAGCGCTAACCCGAGCACGGGAAGAGTTCGCACCTGTTTTTACCCCCAGGTCCGTTTTGGTGATTCTTTCACTGTGCCAGACGCTTTCCGGCGCTGTGACGTTGCATCCCACGGCTACTTGATCTTGCAGTCCGCGGTTGGATGGGAGAGGCTGGTGACGTGCAGGTGCGCACAGAGGAGGGGGACACTGAGCGATCAAACCGTCACTGAGGGCAATGACATTGATTCTCAGGTAGAGCGGCTACCCCAGAGCGTCCCGCAGGCAGAGCATTCCGAGTACCGGACCAGGGCCCGTCGCTGGCTGGCTTCGACCGGCCCGGACGCCCCGCTGAACCAACGGCTGACCGTCATGCGCGGCTTTCTCAAGCTGCTGGCGGCCGGGGTCTGGGGCGCCGACGAGAGCTGGCGCGGCGACGTCCGCGACCTCGTGCTCGCCCTGCGGCCGGCCGACGGGGACCCGTCGGACGAGCAGCTGTCCATGATCGCCATCGGCCTGGCCCTGCTGATGCAGGACGCGAACCTGCACGGTGGCGCCGGCGCGGACCTGATCGCCCGGGCGGCCTGGGAGGCCTGCCAGGAGTGGGTGGCCTTCGCCGAGGAGGAGACCATCTTCCGGTTCCTGGTGTCCTCGACCGAGCTGCACGCCCGGGTGGTCACCGAGTCGGAGGTGCGCGACCTGGTCGCGCTGGCGATGGCGGCCGCGGACGACCCGAACGCCGAGATCCTGGCCGCGCTGGACGCCGAGGGCTGGCACGTCGAGCTGATGGACAACGTGTGGGTGATCGACGGCGACTTCCGCACCCCGCTGCGGGTCGCGGCCCGCGCGGCGACGCTGATCACGAGCCCGTGCGTGGTGCTGGCGCGCAACACCAAGAAGTCGACCGTGCTGCTCTGGCGCGGGGACACGCTGGCCATGGCCGAGTCGACCGTGCCGCGCTGGCGGATCTACCGGATCGTCCCGCCGACCACCCCGCAGTCGAAGTTCGGCGGCGGCGAGGGCCTGCCCTCGACCAGGGACATCCACCCGCTCGCGCCGGCCCCGGAACAGGTCCGCGCGCTGGCCGACGCGGCCAGCAGCATGCCCAGTCGAAAAGCGACTGGGGGTGCGCCATGAGGGTTGTGGCTGGTAGATACGCCATCCACGATGAGCTTGGCCGGGGCGGCATGGGCGTCGTGTGGCGCGCCGACGACCAGGTGATCGGCCGCCAGGTCGCGCTCAAGGAGATCTCCACGCCGCACGGGCTGTCCACGTCCGAGAGCAACGTCTACCTGGAGCGGGTGCTGCGCGAGGCGCGCACCGCCGGGCGGCTCAACGACCCGGCCGTGGTCACCGTGTACGACGTGGTGTCCGAGGGTGGCGTCACGTTCATCGTGATGGAACTGGTCGAGGCGCCGACCCTGGCCGACCTCATCGCCGAGCAGGGCGCGCTGTCCGCCGAACGGGTCGCCACGCTGGGCGTGCAGGTGCTGGGCGCGCTGGAGACCGCGCACGCCGCCGGGATCGTGCACCGGGACGTCAAGCCCAGCAACATCATGGTGCTGCCCGGCGACCGGGTGAAGCTGGCCGACTTCGGCATCGCGCGGGCGATGGACGACCCGAACCTCACCATGACCGGCGGGATCATGGGCTCGCCCGGGTACATGTCGCCGGAGCTGTTCACCGGAGCGCCGCCGTCGCCCGCCTCCGACCTGTGGGCGTTGGGCGCCACGCTGTTCCACGCCGTCGAGGGGTACTCGCCGTTCAACCGCGAGACGACCGCCGCGACCATGCACGCGATCCTTTACGACGAGCCGGGTCTGAGCCGCTGCACGGGCCCGCTGGCCGACGTGATCATGGGCCTGCT